>CAZDNY010000149.1:5954-7524 GCA_964506885.1 uncultured Hyphomicrobiaceae bacterium
AGCGGGCCGAACGAGACCGCACGCGCCATCACCAGTCCTCTAACCGCCCCCCGCCCGCAGGCACGAGGCCGGGTCAGCACATGTTATTGCCTTCAATTGAACGTGTAATCCCAGCCCGGCGTGATAAGTTTGCACACCGTCCGTGCACTCTCCACTTTGCGCCCGGTCCGCGACAGCGTGTAGAGCCCCGAGCACCGCGCCGCCACGGTCTGCCCCGTCGACAAGAGTTTCGCCTCGAAATCGCAGACTGCGGCCATCTCGCGCCCCACGCGCAACTCACTGTGCAATTCCACGTAGGTCACCTGAAGCGCACTGAACTCATGCGCAAAAAACTGCGCGATATCGAGATTGCCGCGCGAGCGCACCGGCTTTTGCGGCTCCGATATCCCCACCAGATTCAACAGCTTGGGGTCGACATGAGACACCAGGAATGCGTGCTGCTCGAATGCCTCGCCGATCGTTGTCGCGTCGCTGGCGCGGAAGGCGTCGAAGGCGCGCACCATCACCGACGGCATGTCGGGGCGGATAATGTGGGTCATCGACGAAATCCTCGGGCTGGCGCAGTGCTGCACAAGAGGACGTCGACGTAATGTTGATCGAACGTGCGCGGAACGCTTCTGGCGCGTCGTGCCCCCGGTTGCTTTGCCCATATAGTGCGCAACCGGCCCAAAACGCCAATTAGACTTGGAACGTTAATGCAACAAAATGCATCACGGCGTATTTTCAGACCCGCTATCGTCGCCCAACCGAGTGTCCGACGTAGGATGAGTCGTTGAATCATCGACCAGCTTGTCGAGATGCTGGCGCAGACGTTCTTCCTCGTACTGGATGAACCAGCCGATCATTTGCCGCCAGAGCGCCTCGATCAGGGCCGGAGAAACACCCCGTTCGTCGGCCCTGACCTTCACCCTGTCGATGACCTGCTGAATGCGCCAGGGCACCACGGCCCCTTCAGATCCGTCCTGCTTCAACTGCCAGGCACGATCGACATACCCGAACCGCTCGGCGATGAGATCAACCAGCGCCCTGTCGATCCGGTCGATCTCGGCACGCACCTCCGACATCTCGAAGCACTCTTTGGGAGCCTTGTTCTTTGCCGGACTGTCACCCATCACCACCTCCACCGTACCATCCGCAGCGGCCCCGCGAAGGCGGTGCCCGCCTGAAGGCTATCCAAGCCACCATGCGCTGGCCGGACTGAAATGTCCGGCGGCGTCCTCAATGGCCTTCGCCGCGCGGAACAATGTGCCTTCATCGAAAGGCTTGCCAATCAGCTGCAGACCCAGTGGCGTCCCCTGCGATGACAGCCCCGCCGGCACCGAAATGCCCGGCAGCCCCGCCATATTGACGGTGACCGTGAACACGTCCTCCAGGTACATCGCCAGCGGATCGCCGGACTTCTCCCCCAGAGCAAACGCAGGAGAGGGCGTTGTCGGCGTCAGTACCACGTCGACATCGTTCCAGGCCGTGTCGAAGTCGCGCTTGATGAGCGTACGCACCTTCTGCGCCTTGAGGTAGTAGGCGTCGTAGTAGCCCGCCGACAGCACATAGGTGCCGATCAGGATGCGCC
>CAZDNY010000150.1:0-7491 GCA_964506885.1 uncultured Hyphomicrobiaceae bacterium
CGCTCCTTAACGGCTACGATGATCTCAAAATCCTCCACTCCCGATTCGCTTCAAAATGTCTCGCGGTTACTGACGGGGAACACATGACCCTCAAGAGTGCGCCGGGTGAGGGCACGACGGTCTTGTTCGAGATTGCCCTTCCTCTTGCCGAGGCGCCTGGCGCCTTGGCTGACGCGGAACTGCCGGAGGTGATGGACTTGCGCGTGCTCGTCGTGGATGATCGCGCGGCGAACCGTGAAGTCGTGACCTACTACCTCTCGGATGCTGGGGCCCGGGTGGCCTGTGCGGCATGCGGAGAGGAGGCACTGCAGATGCTGCAGACCGCATACCGCGAGGGGGAGGGGTTCGATCTCGTGATTGTCGACATGATGATGCCGGGCATGAACGGACTGCAAGTCGCGCAGCGTGTCCGCGCCTCGCGCGAACTGACCGGCACTCGCATCATGTTGCTGACATCGTTGAGCTGGAAGGGCGACCGGCAGACGGCGCGTGCGCATGGCATATCGGAGTTCCTGAGCAAGCCGGTCCGGCATCGCGATCTCATCGAAACGGTCAGGCACTGCATGTCGGCGGTCGCACCCGGCGTCGTTGATTTGCAGGGCGGAGCCGCCGCGCAACGCGGTCGTCACGGCAAATTCGAGGGACTGAAGGTCCTGCTCGCCGAGGACAACGGCGTCAATCAGCTGGTCATGGGCGAATATGCCGGAATACTCGGCTGCGAGATGAGTGTCGCCGACAACGGGCTGGATGCCGTTGCGCAGTTCCATGACGGATCATTCGATGTGGTGCTCATGGACTGCCAGATGCCGGAGCTGGACGGATTTGGCGCCTGCCGCCGCATTCGCGAACTGGAGCAGGAACGCGGCATGGCACGTACGCCCATCATCGCGGTAACAGCCAATGCCTACGAAAGCGATCGCAAGGCCTGCATCGACGCCGGCATGGACGATGTGGTGACGAAACCGTGCTCGCTAGACGAGTTCGCGGCCAAACTGAAACAGTGGGCATTGCGCGTCGATGTCGCGCAAGAGATCCCCTCAGGCGGCTCCGACCCGGTCGGCGCAGAGCCGCTCCTGGATGGTTCGGTGCTGCAATCCCTCGAGGAGACGAGTGCCGGCATGGCCGATCGGCTCAGCGAGCTTTATCTGTCGACGGCGCCAAAGCTGGTGCGTCAAATTCTGATGGGATTGACCGACAATGATCATGCATCGGTTGGCGCAGCCGCTCACAGCCTCAAGTCCGCCAGTGCGACGATCGGCGCGATGCAGATGGCCGGCTTGGCGCGGCGGATCGAAACTGAGGCACGCGCGCAAAGCCCGATGTCGCAGATCCTGCTGACAGCCGCATTCCTCGAAGGTGAACTCGCCCGACTGGAAGCAGCGATGGCGCAGGCGCGTTGGCGCGGGGTTGCGCATTCAGCGTGAGACGTGCTCAGGCCTCACGGGGATCGAGCATCGCGCGCAGATCGGCAAGCGTGTTGGCCTCGCCTGGTTTCTTGTCGCGACGCCAGCGCTTCATGCGCGGGAAGCGCAGCGCGATGCCCGACTTATGGCGCGGGCTTTCACGGATCCCCTCAAAGGCGATCTCGAATACGTGCTCGGGCCGCACCCGGCGCACGGGACCGAATCTTTCCAACGTGTTGCGACGTACCCATGCCGTGATCTCGCGGAATTCTGCGTCGGTGAGGCCGGAGTAGGCCTTGGTGAAGGGCACCAGTTCTTCACCGTCGGCGCGGACGGCGAAGGTGAAATCGGTATAGAGGTTGGCACGGCGGCCGTGGCCGGCTTCAGCATAGACGAGAACCGCGTCGATGCTGAGCGGATCGACCTTCCATTTCCACCACTCGCCCTTGCGCCGGCCGACGCGATAGGGGCTGTCGCGATGCTTCAGCATCAACCCTTCGACGCCGCGCCCACGCGAGGTGTCACGCAGGTCATGCAGGGCTGCCCAATCGTCGAATTCAAGCAGCGAAGACAGACGCAACGGCACGCCAGCGGGCAAATGCGCAAAGAGCTGATCGAGGATCTGGCGACGTTCGGCGAGGGGGAGATGACGCAAATCGGCGCGGTTCCATTCGAGGATGTCGTAGGCCATCATGACGACGGGTGCTTCTTTGAGATGCTTTGCGGCGACGCGGCTGCGGCCAATCCGAGTCTGCAAGGCATTGAACGGAAGCGGCCCGTCATCCTTCCAGGCCAGGATTTCGCCGTCGAGTACGGTCCCGTCGGGAATATGATCGGCGAGACCGGTGAACTCGGGGAACCTGTCGGTTACGATCTCCTCGCCGCGTGACCATACGAAGACCTCGCCGCCACGCACAACGAGCTGGCCGCGGATACCGTCCCACTTGTGCTCGGCCAGCCAATCGGCCGGATCGCCCAAGGCATCAGGCGCGGACTCGAGGGGATAGGCCAGAAAGAACGGGAACGGGCGCGCGATGTCGTGATCGAGGCTGCCAGCGGTGACCAGTTCGGCGAATGTCGTCTCTTTGGGATTCCATTGCCCCATGATGCGATGGGCCACCAGCGCCTCGTCCAGCCCCGTCGCCTTGGCCAGCGCGCGCGTCATCAGCTTTTGCGACACGCCAATGCGAAAGCCGCCGGTGATGAGCTTGTTGAACAAGAACCGCTGCGTTCCATCCAGCCGGCGCCAGGCCTCGACGACCCGCGCGCGGCGCTCAGTCGTGTCGCAGGACTTCAGGCCCTCGATGCGCGAAATCCAATGCGACAGGCCGGCATCGTCGTCCGCTGCGCCCGGCGGCAGCACAAGTGCGATGGTTTCTGCCAGATCACCCACCACCGAATAGGTCTCGTCGAGCAGCCAGGACGGAAGCCCTGCCTCCTCGGCCGCCCACGTCCTCAGCTCCGTCGTGGTCACCGCGCGGCGGGGTCGGCGTCCGGAGAACAAGGCAATCGCCCATATCCTGTCGGCGTCAGGTGCTTGGGAAAAGTAGGCCGCCAGCGCCTCGACCTTGCGGTTGGTGCTGTTGGTTTCATCAAGACGGGCGAACAGTTCGGCGAAGCGCTTCATGGATCGTCGTGCGCCTGCGATGCGTGTGGCGGGATCGCCGCGCTCGTTGGGGCGGTCTCATTGGACGCGTGCGCCGCGCCCGGTGCAGCGGGAGCATCGATTTCTTCGGAGGTTTCGGCCCCCGCCGTCTCCAGCTGCTCGCCCTCAAACCGGGTTTCGACAATGCCGGCTTCAAGCCCGCGGCTTTGCAGCCAGCAGCCTACAACACCGGTATAGCCGTGGGTGACATAGACACGTGTTGCGCCAGTCGCATCGATGGCAGCATTGAGGGACGGCCAATCCACATGATCGGACAGGACGAAGCCACGGTCAGCGGCGCGGCGGCGACGGATGCCGCGCAGTGCCATCCAGCCCGATGCCAGCGCGGTAGACACGTCGCCGAACCTGCGCATCCAGGCAGAGCCCAGTGCGGACGGCGGCGCAATGACGAGACCACGTGCGAAGGCCTTGCGCTCCATCCCGGGATCGACACGGGTGGTCGGTGACAACGTAAGTCCCTGGGCGCGCAAGACGGCATTGGTTGCCTCGACGGCTCCATGTGTGAAGACCGGCCCAATGCGGGCATCGATGTTGGCCAGAATGCGTTGCGCCTTGCCGAGTGAATAGGCGCCAATGACACTGACGCGGCCAGCGTCGGCATTGCCGGCCCACCAGGCATTGAGGTCGGCCATCACGTCGGACTGCGCCCGCCACTTGAAGGCCGGCAGGCCGAAGGTGCATTCGGTGATGAAGGTGTGGCAGGCGAGCGGCTCGAAGCCCTCCGACAGACCGTCCGCTTCGGTCTTGTAGTCGCCCGAGACGACCCAAACCTCGCCGCGATAGGCAATGCGAACCTGGGCGGAACCAGGGATGTGACCGGCAGGGTGCAGCGAGATGGTGACGCCGTTGATGGTGCGCGTTTCGCCATAGACAACTGTTTCGAGCGTCACGTCGCCGAGCCGGTGACGTATCACGGGAGCTGCCGCGTCGGTGGCGAGGTAGTGCTCGTGGCCAGGGCGGGCGTGATCGGAATGGCCATGGGTTATGACGGCGCGGGAGACAGGCTTCCACGGATCAATGTAGATGTCGGCGGCAGGGCAATAGATGCCCCGCTCGGAGAATTCGAGCATGGCGCGGCCTTTCAAGGAGCGATCTTATCAATACGCCCGAGCCGACGGTATGGTTTCAAGGGGGGGTGATATCCGTGGTGCGCTCGAGGCACCTATGCTGGAGTGGCTCGCTCGACAACGCCTGACTGATGGCCGCGTCGGTAGGCTCGCGGGCGCGAAACCAGGGCACAAAGATCGGCCAGGGGCTCAAACGCCGTCAACGCTCAAGCGCAATTCACACGGCCGCATCGAATGCGATGGACGCCAGCAGGCGGCCAATCTCGGAGCGGCACGAGCCACAGTTCGTGCCCGCACTCAGGCAGGCGCCGATGTCATCGGTGCTGCGGCAACCGTGTTCTTTTGCCGCCTGGGCAATCTGGTTCACCCCAACGCCGAAACATGCGCAAACAATCGGACCGCGATCGACGACATCGCCGCCAGGACGGCCGGCGAGAAGACGCAGGCGGTCTTCAGACGGCACGGTACACCCGAGCTGTTCGATGGCCCATGACCGCGCCACGCAGACCGGTCCACGTGACGCGAAGAACATGCCCACGCAGCGCTCTCCGGCAAAACCGGCAAAGCGGTAGGCGACGTTGGCGCGGTCGTGATATGCGAGCAGATCAACCGGTTCGCCGTCAGGATTGATGATGGTGTGGGCAAGCGCAGTCCAATCGGCAGGTTCTTCCCGGCCCGCCATCTCCAGGCGATAGCCCGGTCCGGCACGCGCAATTGCCGCATAATCAAATGGCGCCAGGTCGGCCCTTGACATGGTCACGGCAAAGCCCTGCCACGCCGTTTCGAAACGCGCGACGCTAACGGGCGTATGCTTCGATTCCGGCTGGCCGGAGACCGGATCGGTGTTGGCGAGGACCGCGGCATCGATGCGTGCGCCGCGCGCGAATTGATCGTTCCAGTGCATCGGCACGAACGCGCTTCCCTGGCGCTGCCGCTCCGAGATGGCAATGCGGGCAATGGCACGGCCCTTGGCGCTTTCGATGCACGCCAGATCAGCGGCCTCAAGCTGCAACCGCGCAGCGTCTGCCGGATTGATTTCGACAAACGGCTCGGCGATGTGGCTCATGAGACGGGCGGTCTTGCCCGTTCGCGTCATCGTATGCCACTGATCGCGGATGCGACCGGTGTTGAGGACGAGGGGGAAGCGGGCATCTATTTGCGATGCCGGCGGGCGATAGGCGGTCGGTACGAATCGTGCGCGGCCGCCCGCCGTGTAGAAGCGGCCATCGGAAAACATGCGCGTGCGTCCGGGCGAATCACGCTGCGTCAACGGCCATTGGAGGGGTGCGAGGTCGGCGTAGGCATCCGGACCGAGTTGTGACAAGGGCGAAATATCCAGATCACGCGCCCCACCATTGTCCGCACCGGTGAGCGCTGCGTATTCCGCGAAGATTTCCGAAGGGTCGCGATAGCCGAACGCCTCTCCATAGCCCATGCGCTTTGCCACCTCGGCAAGCTGCCACCAGTCGGCAGCGGCCTGGCCGGGAGGCTTCAAGAACGAGCGCTGCCGGGATATGCGCCGTTCGGAATTGGTGACCGTCCCATCCTTTTCGCCCCATGCCGCGGCGGGCAGGAGAACGTGGGCGAGCGCGGCGGTGTCGGTTGCCGCGGTGACGTCGGAGACGACGACGAACGGGCATGCTGCAATGGCATCGCGGACCTTGTCGGCCTCGGGCATGCTGTCGGCCGGATTGGTGGCCATGATCCAGAGTGCCTTGATGCGCCCATCTCGCACGGCTTCGAACAGGTCAACGGCCTTGAGGCCAGGCCGCTCGGCAATGCGTGGCGATTTCCAGAATCCCTGCACGATGCGGCGGTGATCCGCATTCTCGATTTCCATGTGGGCGGCAAGCATATTGGCAAGGCCGCCGACCTCGCGCCCGCCCATCGCATTGGGCTGGCCCGTGACAGAGAAGGGGCAGGCGCCAGGCTTTCCGATCCTGCCGGTGGCGAGATGGCAGTTGATGATCGCGTTGACCTTGTCGGTGCCGGCGGAGGACTGGTTGACGCCCTGGCTGTAGATCGTAACCGTCTTTTCGGTGGCGCTGAAGAGGGCGTAGAAGTCGCGTATCTGCGCTTCGCTCAGCTCCGTTATGGATGCAGCCTGCGTGATGGTCATCTTCTCTGCCGCGGCGATGGCGTCGTCAAGGCCGGTCGTATGAGCGCCGACAAAAGCCGCGTCGATCCTGCCGTTGCGCTCAAGATCAGCCAGCAAGCCATTGAAGAGCGCAACGTCGGTGCCCGGCTTGATCGGCAGATGCAGGTCGGCAATTTCGCAGGTTGCCGTCTGGCGTGGATCGATCACGACGATCTTCGTGCCGCGCGCTGAGCGGGCTGCTTCGAGGCGCTGAAAAAGAACGGGGTGACACCAGGCCAGGTTGGAGCCGACAAGAACGACGAGATCGGCCAGCTCGATGTCCTCGTAGCAACCCGGAACGGTGTCGCTGCCGAAGGCCCGCTTGTGACCGGCCACGGACGACGCCATGCACAGGCGCGAATTGGTGTCGATGTTGGCGGTGCCTACGAACCCTTTCATCAGCTTGTTGGCGACGTAGTAGTCCTCGGTCAGGATTTGGCCCGAGACATAGAGCGCTACGCTGTCGGGTCCGTGTTCGGCAATCGTCGTCGCAAAGCGGTCCGCGACGGCATCGAGCGCCTCACTCCATTCTGCGCGCCGTCCTTCAATCATCGGATAGAGCAGCCGGTCGTCCAGCGCCAGCGTTTCGCCAAGGGCGGCGCCTTTCGAGCAAAGCCGCCCGAAATTCGCCGGATGCTCCGGATCGCCCTTGATCTCGGCGGTTCCATCCGGGCGGGGCCGTGCGAGAACGCCGCAACCAACGCCACAGTAGGGGCACGTTGTTCGGGTCCAGCCGGCCTCGCTCATGTCTGCCTCACATGACTTCGCTGACGGCAAGCGCCGAACCATCGATGAAGATGCGCCCTTGCTCGACCCGGATGCGATGCGTTCGCACCTGGCCGCTGTCAGCGCCCATCGCGGCACCCGTTCCAAGGTCGATGACCCAGTTGTGCAGCGGGCACGTCACCGACGTGCCGTGGACGATTCCCTGGCTCAGCGGGCCGCCCTTGTGCGGACACTTGTCGTCGAGGGCGAACACCTCGTTGTCCGCCGTGCGGAAAACGGCAACGCAGCCGATCCGGGTCTTGAGCACGCGCGCACCCTGCCGGGGTATGTCGTCGAGTGCGCCTATCTCGATCCAGTTCTTTTCCATCATCGTCATTCGGCAGCCTCCGGGATTCTGAGATCGCGCATCGGGGCAAACTCGTGGGCATCCTTGCCCTGCGCACGCTCGGCCCAAGGATCGACCTGTGCGAACTTCTGCGAATAGTCGAAGCG
>CAZDNY010000151.1:0-7423 GCA_964506885.1 uncultured Hyphomicrobiaceae bacterium
GAGCTCGGTGTCGGTGATCGGCAATGCGCTGCGCTTGCGGAGCGCACGCTTGTGAAGGACTTCGACGGGCGAACGCCGGCGAGCGCCCGGTGTGCGTCGAGCGACTGGCGAGCAGCCGCAGGAACAGTTGCGGTCGGACCAGCGTACTCGGTTTTTCAGCGAATGGCTCGACGTGCATGTCCGGCGATCATTGGTCAATTCAGGTTCAATCATTCTGGTTCCGGGTACGGACATCGGCTCTCGAGCGATATTGCAGTGGCTTGTCGTGCCGGGTGTCGCGTTTGTCGTGGCCGGCCGCAGGCTCAGGGTAGAGTATGAGGGCACGCGCGTCCTCCGCTCTTGACCTTCCAGCAGCGGGAACCTTCATAATGTAACAATGAAACCGACAAAGGAGGTTGCCATGAACATTGGCGATGCTTCCGCACTCTGCGGCCTCCCTGTGAAGACTATTCGCTACTACGAGGATATTGGGCTGATCGAGCCGGCTCGGCGCAATAACGGCTACCGGGACTACGGTGATGCTGACGTTAGTCGCCTGACGTTCCTGCAACGCGCGAGAAATCTCGGCTTCTCGATTGAAACCTGCCGCAGCCTCCTCAAGCTGAAAGAGGACAGGAATCGAGCCAGCGCCGAGGTCAAGCGCATCGCGCAAGAACACCTGGAAGAGATTGATCACAAGATCCAGGAACTCAACGCCTTGCGCGAGACGTTGCACGACGTCATTGATGCATGTCCTGGTGATCAAACCGCCGCGTGCCCGATTCTCGATGAACTCGCCGAAGGAGGACGGCGATGCGGCAAAACATGATCACCAATCGGTGGCTGTGGCTGACGGTGGCTCTCGGCCTGGCGCTGTTGACCGCTTACTTGAGTTCGCACGCACCCATGCCTGCTGTCCCGGTACATGTCACAGTCCCCGCGCACCTGTCGCAAGCGGCGACACAAGGCCAGAAAATCTTTGCTGCCAATTGCCAGAAGTGCCACGGGCCGAGCGCTGCAGGCAGCGAGAAAGGTCCTCCTCTTGTGCATCACTACTACGAACCCGATCACCACGTGGACATCAGCTTTCAACGCGCGGTGGAATTCGGTGTCAAAGCACACCACTGGCAATTCGGCGACATGCCGCCCATCCCTGGCGTATCAGAAAACCAGGTTGCGCTGGTCGTCGAGTACGTTCGCGAGCTACAGCGTGCCAATGGAATTCAGTGAAGGCGCTGCCTGCGCAGAAATGGGTCAAGATTGCACTTGAGCAAGGCCGTTCCATTCTTGATTATGGGTCGCGCGCGTGAACAATCGAGAGCGGAAAGACGCTATGCCGACAATTGAAAATGGCAGGCAGGCCAAGGCTTGCTTATTCACTCTCTCCTTCCTGCTCGTGTCAGGAACGCTCCATCCATCTTCGATGGCCGAGGAAATGAGGCGTCCATCAGCCGAAAGCGGCCTGAAACTCGCGCAGAAACTCTGCAAAGCATGCCACATCATTGCTGGCGACGGCAGCGCCCCGGCACCGGTCGGACCGCCCTCGTTTCCCAGTATTGCGAACAAGCCCGGGCAAACAGCTGACCGTATTATTGGCGCTCTGGTTGCGCCACATCCACCCATGCCCGACATGCATCTGACAAACGACGAGATGCAAGACATCCTTGCTTATCTGGATACCCTCAGGACCTTGGAAGGCGCGCCACCGCTTTTGCCCCCTGCCGGGGCCAAGAAGCCCAAATGGCCTAAACCTACCTGATATCGGTCGGACGCCGCCAATGCGCAGTCAACTGGGGCATGAGAGCCTCGCTACACCACTGATGGTGGTCGACCGATGCGCGGTAGCGATCGCGAGGGCCGCCGACGGGTCATGAGATGGCTGGATCCGGCAACCCATCGGCTGTGGGGCGCTCATATTGACCGTGAGACCGTGAAGACGGTCATCGAGGCAGGCTTCGAGATCACAGAGGTGCAAGATCTGTCGGGAGACGTGGTAAAGCGAGTTTTGGCGCGCGCACCGTGAGCGCTATTGGTACCTTGCGTCAGAAGCTTCTTCTGACGCTCTTGACGGTCAGCGGACATCCTCGATTTTTGTGTTCTGGCCATGTCTGGGGGCGCTGAGGGAGCACTCCAGATGCTGACCTCCGGCGCCATATGCCCGCGCGCCGCTCACCCCATCTCGAAATGGACGAGGATGGCGGCGTTGGCGATGAGGATGGGGTCGCCCTGGTCAGGCCCTGGCACTTCGAGGCCGCCCTTTTGCGCTTCAACCGTCACGGTGCCGTAAGGCAGTTCGGCGGCGACGGCGGCCTTGTCGACCATTTCCGGCTCGGGCACGCCGATGAGAACCGTGATCTTCATGTCGTCGCGCGACTTGCCGACCGCCTTGAACAGATGCAGGCTCGAATGGCGGATGGCATCGGAGACGGCGCGGCGGGCGGCCTTGGTGGCATCGCGGCCGTGGACATCAACGCCCATGCCCATTTCGGTGACGACGCGTTGCAGGGGCATAACGGTTTTCCTCAAGCTTTTGCGTGTTGCATGTGACAAGCCGGAACGCACTGCGTCAACCGTGACCGATGTGCAAAGCCGCCCGGGAGTAGTGTCCTCCCGGGCGCTGTTTCGGGGCGGGCGGGTTTCAGGTGTTCGAGGCACCCTCCGCCCTTGCCCGGACCTCGCCCAGAGTCGTGCGGCGGAGCAGTTCGCCGTTGCGCCAGACGGGCTTGAGCAGATTCTCGCGGTTGCCCAGGTCGTCCAGGCGGCACCAGCCGTAACCGCCTGCACCTTCCGTGCCGTGCGCAGGGCCTTCAGTTGCATAGACAGCGAGGCGGCCGGCCTTGGACGCCTTGTCGGGATCGGTCTTGGGGTCCTTGGCGAGATCGTGCCACGCGCCGCCTGCGTCCTCGCGCGCGTTGGCCTTCATGGCGAAGCGCAGCGTGTCGCGATTGACCTTCTGCAACAAGGCTCCACCCATGCCGAAGGCGATGTTCTCGGCCGACCATCCCCTGGCCAGAAGACGTTCGAGAATGACGGCGATTGAACGCGGATTGACGCCGTCGCCCTGGATGACGCGCACTTCGGGGCTCAGCACCTTGTAGCCCCGGGCGTTGGTGGTGTGGCCGAACTTCTCAGCCAGCATCTCGATGACGTCGATGGGTACGACGGTGGGGTCACCGCTGTCGGGGCGCACGACGAGCGTGCCGCCCATCTGGCGCACCTCCTCCTTCAGCCGCTCGCCCCACGTTTCGGCGACGGCGCGATAGATGTCGTAGCTGTCGGAGACGACGGCGACGAACTTGCCCGGCCCGCCGAAGCGGCGGATCATGTTGCGAAAGGCTTCCGCCTCACCTGCCTCGCCCCACGCGGTCATGGTCGAGTGCTCGGCGGCGGGTATCGAGAAGCCCACCATCGGCTCATCGTAGAAGGCACGGCCGTAGAGCAGCGCGGTCAACGTGTCGGTGCCGGCAAAGTTGACGAGGTGCGCGAGCCCGCCGATGCCCGCCTGCTCGAAGCTCGTCGTACCGCGGGCGCCGAAGTCGTGCAGGCGCGAGGGCAAGACGGCAGCGGCGACGTCCGGTTCCGCACTCTTGGCGAGCGCGGTGCGGATTGTCTGCTTCACGCCCAATGAGACGGTGGCGACCGTGGAAGGATACCAGATGGCGCGCAGCAGAGCCGTCTCGATGTAGGTGGCGAGCCAGAACAGGTCGGGATCGGTAGTGCGCACCTGCAGGAGGGGAATATCGGCGGGAACCACACTGCCTTCCGGCAGGGCCTCGATCTCGACGGGTAAAGAGCCGCCGTGCCTTTCGATGATGAGCTCCCAGCCGTCGCGGCTGAGGGGCAGGCCGTGGGCGGTGGCAATCTCTTCGGCCTCGTCGATGTCGGCGGGTGTGACGGGGCGGCTCAGATAATCCAGCAGAAACATCTGCAGCCCGAAGAACAGCACGTGATCGTAGTCGCCACCCTGGCGTGCTTCGACATAGGCCGAGACCGTGCGCGTGCCGGGCGGGTATTGCAGGTAGTGGGAGAGCTTGTAGCTGTCGGTGTTGAGGATCGGATTGCGCAAGGCTTCGGACCTGGGCACCGCGGTCGCGGCTCTTGTCGTGTCGGTGGTCGTGTCGGTCATGGCGAGAACTCCTCTTGCCGTTGTCGGACACCCGGACTCCCCGGATGTCTCGTTGATGTGCGCGAAGAACGCTTCATCGCGCGATTAAATACCCGTCATCTTCTGCAGGATGAACCAGTGGTCCTCGAAGAAGTCGCGCGGGTCGAGATCGCCCAGGCGATACCACTCGGCGTGGGCTGCATCGTCGCCGCCCTTGACCTTGAACAGGTTGCGGCGGTCGGGCAATCGCAGATGGAAGACGTGGGTGATGGTGCGGCCGCGCTCGGAGCGGTCGGGCGCATCGAACACGCGCGTGGCGCTGTCGTCGATGAAGGAGGCGAGCATCGCCGGGGGGATCGGACCCTTCTGGTCGGCGATCTGCGTTTCCTCCTTCAATTCGCGAACGGCGGCATCGCGCAGGCGCTCACTGACATCGACGAAGCCACCCGGCAGCGCCAGCAGGCCTTTGCCCGGTGCATGACGGCGGCGCACCAGCAAGACGTGGCCCGACTGCTCGACGAGACTGTCGACGGTAACGAACACCGGTGCGTACGGTGCTGTCTCCCAGCTCTTCTTGTAATCCGCCACCCATTCGGCTTCGGCGACGAGCCAGGCGAATTCGGGCGTCAGGCGGAATGCTTCGAGTTGACGGACCACGTCGGCCGGACAGGTGTCGCGAGGCAGGATCGGTGCGCGTCGGAAGTAGTCGCGGCGGATGTCGGTGGCGGCAAACGTACCGTAGGGCGCCTCGATCTCGACCAGATCCCACTCGGGAAACGAT
Organism: uncultured Hyphomicrobiaceae bacterium; assembly: GCA_964506885.1. Classification (GTDB taxonomy): domain Bacteria; phylum Pseudomonadota; class Alphaproteobacteria; order Rhizobiales; family Hyphomicrobiaceae; genus JAEUMD01. Next base: position 4,866 of record CAZDNY010000151.1, read on the forward strand.
TTCAGATAGTGGCTCGAGGCATCTTTCGAATAGCCGACGAGACCGACCTTGAAATCCTTCATTCCGTGCAGCGTCGCGCCTTTGGGGTTGGCGTGGCCGAGCACCGCGCGCTTGACCGCGCGCTGCACGGCAGCCACCCAGGCCGTATCGTTGTAGGCAAAATCATCGACGGGAAGGACGACGAGGCGGCCTGCGGCGATCTCCTCGGGAAAGACGGCTGCGAGCATGGCCGCGCGTTCTTGATACGTGAACGGGTTTTTCACCGAGCGGGCGACATTTGGCGAGCCGATCAGCACGATGACGTGCCGCGCCTTGCCCAGCGCGCCTGCAATGACGTGTCGATGTCCGAGATGGAAAGGCTGGAACCGGCCGATGAAGGCCAGATAATCGTAGGTCATGCCGAGACTCCCTCGAGCAATATGGATAGCGCCACGCGAACTCCTCGCGCGGCTCATCTCAATATGGTGGATTGGCACGCAAAAGTGAAGGTGTGGCCATGGCCCCGCGTTAAAGCGCAGTAAATGCGCCCGCAGTTCGAGCCAGGCAATCGGCTGCGTCAGTAGAACAGCAACACGGCCAGGCAGGCGCCGGCAATGCCGAGACGATAGAAGTTGCGCTCGTTGGCGGCGAGCCAGCGCACGAAGCGGCGCGGCAACTCGAACCAGGATACCTGCGCGAGAAGCGTGAGCACGATGCCGATCACAATGCCAAGCCCGAGCGATTGCCAGTGCAGAGTGTCGCGCGCCGGTATCGCCTGAGCGACGTCTGGCCACTGCACGCCCAGTTGCGGTGACTGCGAGAGCTTGGGATTAGGCTCCGAAACGACGGGTGTCGTTTCGCCCGGCCGCATCGCATCGGAGGCTGCCGGCGCTAAGTGTTGCAGTTCGTTTGGTGCGTTTGCCCTGCCCGGCCAGCTGGCAGGGTCAGACAGGACGCTGCCATATGCGAGCACCGCCGCGATAGCAATGCTGCCGCCTCCGACATACCAAAGACCTTTGTTGCGCATGTCATCCCGCCCGCCGCAAACGCTTCAGCGCGCGGCCACCGTCTCAAACACCACCAAACGAAAGGCTAGCGCGAGAGCGTCAACAGCGCGTTAACCATGATGACCGGGGTCAAATTCGGCGTGCGCAGCCGTGCAGCGCAGCATCGATTGGCGTTGACAGGGCGCGTTGGTGGGCGCAGAATTTTTCATCCCTTCGAAAAGGAGGTCTAAGAAAATGTCTCCGCCGGGTCGATAACGGCCGCCTGACATAACGCTTTCGATAAGACGTTGATGGATGGCGGCGAGACAGTAAAAACTGAAACCTTGACGTTGCTGAACGCTTTTCTTGCCTGCACTTCAGCATTGGCAAGCGCGCAGGTTATTGCGCGTGTGGATATGCCGTAACACCGGGTGCAATTCTTGGCTTGAGTGTCCGGGGTTGTGCGAAGTGAAGAGCGGGACTGGCGGGATGCACGACGATACGACGGAGGTCGTTACAGACTCGACAGGACGTCAGACAGGCTGACCAACCCTGACGCCAATACATGCGCATGCATAACGTGATGCGACCTCACGCCTGGTGCGGCGAGGTCTGCGAACGACGGCAGGTGCGACCCAAGCCGGATTCGGAAACGGTCCGATGCAGAGGGCCCAGCTTCAAAGGCAGCCGGGCCGATGTCGCAAACCCCCGGACGGCACGATGCGGCGTTTGCCTGGCACGACGGAGGCAGACGATACGTCCGACAATGAGTGCTAATGAACGATCCGGCGAGCCCGGGGAGCGGATTTCAGATCCGCCCCGCCGGGCTCTGTCTTTACGTGCGCTTTGTTTGGTGCTGGCTCGCGTGCAGGGCCGGACGCTCAGGACAGATTTTGAATTTTCCGGCATGGCCCAGCGGGGACACCATCGCGAAGACGGCGATCGCGTTCTCGGTTGCACCGTCGCCTGGCACGGTTGCAGGCCCAGCTTCGCTTTCTGGACCATGCCCAGCCGTCCGCGACCATATATCTGCTCCAAACGTGATGGGCCATGTAGACACATCGCTTGAGGCCGGCTTCGGCCGGGGTCGTAAGGCTCGCGCTGGCGGCGGCTGCGGCTGCGAGTGACAATGCGACGGCAGAGAGCTGTTTCATCGGATGCTCCTTTGACCTGACAGTCTTGCTTGGTCGCGAGATCGCCGGCGAAGGTTCGAGGTCGCTTGGCGGGCGACGTAACGTGGATGCATGGATGCTCGAGACGGTAGCGCGCGCCTCCCACATGCCGCATTTCATGACTAACCCGCCTGATGGCAGAAGCTCTTGAGACTGCGTTATGATGCACTTTTCGAATGCCGGAAACGCCGCACATACGCGTCGGGTACGGGGTCTGGTGGCAAGTGCCGGGGCATATGCGATTGCGGGGAGCGCTTGCGGCTTGGCGATCAGCGCGGCCGCTTCAGCAGAACAGATCGCGCGGCCCTGGCCGACAGCGCACGTCGCAAGCGAGACACTGGCGCAGCGCATTTCTCCTCCGCCCGGTTTCGAGCGGGTGGCGGCGGCTGAGGGCAGCTTCGCGGCGTGGCTGCGGCGTTTG
>CAZDNY010000152.1:0-7416 GCA_964506885.1 uncultured Hyphomicrobiaceae bacterium
GCATGAAGGCGTGGTCCTTGCCGCACAGCTCCGAGCACTGGCCGTAGAACACGCCGGTCTTCTCGGCGCGGAACCAGGTGGTATTGATGCGACCGGGAACGGCATCGACCTTGGAGCCGAAGGAGGGAATGGTCCAGTTGTGCAGAACGTCGCCCGCAGTGACGAGGACATGGACGTTCTTGTTGACCGGCACGACGACCTCGTTGTCGACCGCGAGATTACGCGGCGCGGGGATGCCTTCCGACTGCTTCTCCTTGATCTCGTCTTCGGTCAGCATGATCGAGTCGAAACCGAAGCCCTTGGCGTCCGTCTCCTTGGGAAGGTACTCGTGGTTCCAGTACCACTGGTAGGCCGTCGCCTTGATGGTCACGTCGGCAGGCGGGTAGTCGTACTGGGCGCGCAGCAACCGGAACGACGGCAGCGCGATGTAGACAAGGATCATGATGGGGATCACGGTCCATGCCACTTCGAGCAACGTGTTGTGGGTGGTGCGCGACGGGTTCGGGTTGGCCTTCGCGTTGAACCGGAACATCACATAGGCCATCAGGATCAGCACGAACACCGCGATGGCGATGATGATGAAGTTCACCAGATCGTGGAACTCGTGGATCTGCTGAGCGATCGGCGAAGCCGCCTCCTGCATGCCGAGCTGCCCGTCTGTCGGCTGCCCCATGCCGGCGCGTGCCGCGTCAGTACCAAACAGGACCACAGCCGTGAGGGCCAGCGTGGCAGCGGCCCAAAGCGAGCCAAGCATTCGTCGGATCATTCCCTGCTCCCCAAATAAGCCCGGATCGCGCCGGGCTGTTCTTCGCTTCTTGTCGAACACGGGCTCACGCGTGCGGGAGCCCGTCAGGCATCACGGAAAGGGCCAGCGTCGTCCAGTGCCCGAAAAACGCGCACGGCGCCGCTCAACCCGGACGTTCCGCCAAGCCCTCAAACCGCTTGGCAAAACATGTTTAATCTGCTGACGAGCGCCCAACTTTGAACGCATTGCCACCGCATCGACCAGATCACAACCACCCGACTTGTCTCAAGTCAAGTTTTGTGCGGCATTTGTACGCTCTTGACAACAGTTTACGCGCGGTCCGGCGACTTGCATCAGCTGCTCTTGCGGTACGGTCCAATAATCGGCTCGATTGGCTGTTGGAAAGCGATTTGCCAGCCCGCCACGCCAGACAACCATCAGGCTATCGCATGCTTGCCGTCGACCCATTTGCGCCGGAGGTTCCGCGCTTGACAGCCAACCCGCCGAGGCCCGCACTTGCGAGGCCAATTGCCCGTCAGACCCCATCTGCACCCGACATCCGCCCACTGAGCAAGCGGGCCCGGGCCCTGACACCGGGGCTGGCGGCGCTCGTGTCTTTTTGCGCGCTGCTGCTGTGCGGCCTGACGGCGAGTACCGTCCGCGCCCAGGACACCAAGGCGCCGGAGGGTGCCGTCAAGGCGCAGCACGGCGACTGGCAGGTGGTGTGCAAGGCGCCCCCGCCCGGCTCGAGCAAAGAGGTGTGCGCGCTTGTCCAGAGCGTCACGGCGGAGGACCGCAACAACGTCGGGCTCACCGTCTATTTCCAGAAGTTCGCAAACGGAACGCGGGTTTTGCGCGTGTTCGCGCCGCTCGGCATCCTGCTGCCTCCGGGCCTGGGCCTGAAGATCGACAACAAGGATGTGGGGCACGCGCCGTTCCTCAGGTGCCACTCGTTCGCCTGCTATGCGCAGGTGGTGGTCGAGGACCCGCTGGTGGAACAGTTGAAAACCGGCAAGACCGCCATTTTCATCATCTTCCAGACGGAAGAGGCTGGCATCGGGATCCCGATCTCGCTCAAGGGGTTTGCCCAGGCGCTGCCGGATATCGAGTAGCCCCGCCGCATCGACCGATCGCAAGCAAATCACCGGCATCGGCGGCGATACCGGGGAAGTCGCTCATGCGCCGATCATGGCTCGGTCGCGATTCATGGTTCGGTCGCGATACGGTCCCGACGCGCGATGAGGCCACCCCAGTAGCTGTCGAAGGGGTGGATGCGGTCGGTTGGACCAGATGAGTCGACGACGGCACGCCCCTCGTTGTGCCAGCGGAACAGCCCACCTTCCAGGTTGTAGGCCGCCTTGGCGCCATGTGCGGCAAGCTGCGATGCCAGGCGTTCTGCGAGTTTGGAGCTGCGCACTCCGACAGAGCAATAAAAGACCACCTCGCGGCCAGCGACCCTGTCACCGTATTCGGCTAGAAACCGATCAGACGAAATGTCCGGCTCGACGCGAATGGCGCCGGGAAGGTGGCTGACGGCGTACTCTTCGGGGGCGCGGACGTCGAACACGAGCGCGGGGGGCGGCGCAGAAGCATGTCTGTGATCGACGGGTTTGCCCAGTCGGCCCGCAAACACGTCGGGGCTCAGATGACCGACCCGGGGGTAGTCGGCGCGCACACGTGCCTCGACTTTCGGCAGATCGGAGGGCTGGTAGGTGTCGGCCGAAAACGGGCGGCCTGCAACAAGCGTGGCGCCGGCGACCGAAACCGCCGCCACAGCGGCGCCGATCGGCAGGATGTAGCGGGACCCGGACACGCGCAGAGCACGCGGCAGCGCGCGCATGGCGCGCCTTAGTGCGCTGAATTTCAGTGAATGGCTCATGTCGATCTCGATCACCCAGCATGCATGGCGCGACAACGGCCAGCCGGTTTGTCCGGCTCGGTCCGGGTACTCCGAAAAGGTGGCACCCTGTTGCGAACCCGTACGCTGAAGGGTTCACATTCGTTACGACGCATATTTGGTATCGGATCGCCGCGCAGCCGATTCAAGGCCGCAGCGACAAATTGAGCTGCGGCTTTTTCTCCGGATCGGCCGGGCCAGACATCGGGCGATTTCGCAAAAACAAAGACGGCGCGCCGGGCGCGCCGTCCAATCGGTATCTACGATCACCGCCAATTGATCCCTTGAGCGCGCCGGGAGGCAGGCGCGGCTCAGGCGACCTTCCGGCCGGGATAGACGGGGCTTTCCTGGCCGGTGCCATTCAAGGGACGCTGCTCGGAGGGGAATGAGAGATAGTCTCGTCCGCCGTTCGACTGCTGCGCTTGTGTCGTTGAGGCCGGGATCTGGAACATCTGCGCCCAGGCGTTCATGACGTTCTGCGAGCTCTCGGTGTAATGCGAGTACATCGTCTGGAAAAAGCGCTGCTGCTCCGACATCAGGTCCTGCGGCGAGCGGCACTGGGACAGGCGGCCAGGCAGCTCGAGATACGCCTGGGCGCGGCGGAACATCAGGCCCTGCATCTCGAGTTGCCAACGCACCATGCCGCGCAGCATCTGCTCAGCGGGCTGCGGCGCCGCTGCCGCGAAGTTGGAAAAATTGGGCGCATGGAAGAAGCTTTGAAACAGCCCCAATCCGGTGTTCGGCGTGTCATGTGCTGACGTCATACTTGTTCCTCCTCACAAGAATCACAAAAACGCTTCGGAGAGACGGGCCCGTCCTTGCCATCCGAGCGGATCAGCCGCGAGCCCTTTCATATCTCCCGTACAAACGCGGGGCTTCGTTGATGCAAAGCCTCCGGTCTTGGCGATGGGCGCCAGCAGCATGCCGCCGGCGCACACGACTCATTTCTCAAACTGCAAACGCATCACTCGGGCCATCCGTTCGACTCTCCAGAACGGCATTGCCTGGCGCGGTGCAGCCCAGCGGGATCTGGCGACGTGCACACAAAAGCGCGCATAGAGACGCTCCGTATCCAAAACATCGCGCAGCGCGCTCTCGCTTACGCACCCGCCGACGGTGCGGCACATTAACCGGGGGTTCGTCATTGCGAAAGCGAATTGCTGCACCGCACGCAAAACATACTGTACGTGAGGGCTATAGGCTATCTGGTGCGATCATTTACAGAGATGATGTCCGGAACACCTTGAGAAGAAGCAATTTTGTGGAAAATGCCGCAGAACCGCGCGGATGCAATCCATGATTGTGTTTGGATCAAATGCAATTGGTAGGTGCATTGTTTAGAGAATTACTTGACCGGCGGTTGTGTATTCTATGATTATTTGACAACGGACCATGTGTTTCTCGCGTTTTGTTTTTTGTGTTTGTGCGGTGGCGTCGTGCATTTGCGTGCGGTTGCGTTCGAGTTGGCTTGGCGCCCCATCGGCCGATCTGCGGTTGGGGCAGTCTTCAGGCGGTGCATCGTTGCGCTTTCGCTCGGGCTCGTGGCCTCGCCGCTGATGCCAGATCCGCTCGAGGCAGGCGAGCTGCCGCCCTTCTGGCGCGAGACCTATGCCGGCGCGGACGTTTCGCGCGATGTGTGGTTGCTCTATTCGGGCGTCACGCTGGCCCCAACATCCGACATCTACTCCGACGGGATCCGGCTGCGGGCGTCAGGCGGCTACGGGCAGTACCGCTATAGCGGGCACCGCTCCGGCGATCCGCCCGACAAACAGAGGCAATTTCGCGGAACCATCACCTATGTCGAGGGGCTGATCGGCTACCAGAAGCGGATCGGCGAACTGACCGCCAAGGCGTTTGTCGGGGTGGCAGCGATCGACCACACCATAGCTCCGGGTGACCCGATCGCTTTGGGTGGACTACTGACCCAGGGGATGGATTACGGCCTCAAGGGTGTCCTGGAACTCTGGCTCAACCTGGGGAGCGACGCGTGGACTTCGCTCGATGCCTCGTGGACCGGCGCGCATCAGACCTATGCGGGGCGCTGGCGCCTGGGCTACCGCGTGCTGCCGACGGTCTCGATCGGCATGGAAACCGGCATCAATGGCCACACCCTGAGTGACAGCCGTGTGCTGGCCGATGGGAGCAGGAGTGAACGTTTGCGGCCACAAACGCGCGTCGGCGCGTTCGCGCGCTACGAATGGAACGGTGGTGAGATCTCGGTTTCGGGGGGCGTCGCCAACAGCGCCTATAATTTCGGCGCGACAGACGGGTTCGACGAATTTTACGGCACGATCAACTGGCTGATGCGGTTCTGACGCTATCGCGCGGCATTGCCCGCGGCGGAAAGACCCACCTCTTGCAAATGACAGCGCTGCGGCCGCAAGATCGCGGGGCATGAGACACTCCCGTATCACGAGTGAACGACAAACCGCGACGCGCGTGTACGCACGGTTGCGCTTGGTGCCTGCCTTGATCCTCGGCGTTTCGGCCGCTGCCGTGGCGTGGCCGGTCGTCAACGCGCAGGCACAGCAGACCGCATGCAGCGAGGCTACCATTTCTGCGCGCGGGGAACCTTCCTGGTTCGAATGGGTGGCAAGGACCAAAGCGCGCGCCAACTGGCGCCGGCGCGTGCGCTCGACACCTGGCCTGGGCCCGGCTTACGCGGATTGGAAAGCCGCAGCCAATCTGGAAGTGTCCTGCATCTCCAGCGCAAGCAAGACGGTTTGCACACTGAGCGCACGTCCCTGCCGGAAGTGACTGCTGTCTGCCGCTCCTGAGCGTCGTCCGATCGGGACCATGCTGGGAACGCGTGCTGCGGGTTCAACCAGGTTGTATCGGCCGAGCTCGTTCTACAGGGGCTGCGGCTGGTGCGACCTTCCATTTTGCTGATTTCTTGCTGAGTCTCCACCACGCCAAGGCATTGTTTTATATAGTTTCTTTTAATCTCACGACAGTGTGCGGGCAATCTACACGCAAATTGACTTGACGATTTGGATGGAGGGGCGCATCTGTCTCACAAACAAAACGAGCGTTCGTTTTGTCCAAGGGCGGTCCAAGTTCCAGTGTTCGCGCGTTTGACGTGATCGACGCGCAAAAGGAGCCAAGGCGCCATCGATGACCGGAGCGGGCGCGCTGCAAGCGCCGCGCACCGGGAATGTGAAACCGAGCACAACCGACAACAGAAGCGACATGCCCAAACTCAAGCCCGATACACAGCGCGCGCGGCGCGAAGCGATCCTGGACGCTGCGGAGCTGTGCTTTGCGCGGTCAGGCTTCCATCGCTGCACGATGCACGAAATCTGTAAGGAAGCCGGGATCAGCCCGGGGGCGCTTTACGTCTATTTCGCTTCGAAGGAAGACCTCATCGCGGGGCTTGCCGAGCGCGATCGCGGCGCGTTCCAGGAACGCTTCGCGCCGATTGGCGAAGCCAACGACATCCTCAATGCCCTGCGCGTCGTGGGCGAGCAGTACTTTGTCGAAGAGCCCAAGCACAAACGCATGATGTGCGTGGAAATCGGCGTGGAATCGACGCGTAACGAGAAGGTCGGCGAGATATTCCGCTCGGTCGATTCGTTCATCCACAAAAGCTTTCGCGACCTGTTCGAACGACTCGAACGAGAAGGCAGGATCGCTCCAAACCTCGATGCGGAAACACTGGCGGCACTGCTGTCGGTGATCGGTGACGGCATGATGTGGCGCCGCGCGATCGATCCGGACTTCAAACCCGACACGTTGATGCCCGCGGTCACCGCGCTGGTCGGCTCACTGCTCAATCCGGTGAACGGTCGAGCGGGTGAAGGCCAAGTCGAGATGCGCGATCAGACGGCGGCAAGCGGCACGGATGGAGCCGGCCTCGCGGCAGAAGCATTCGAAAGCGAGGCCAGCTCATGAAAACGCGCAGCAAGGTCGTGCTGGTCGGGCTCGCTGTCCTCATTGCAGCGGTTGCGGTCGCCTATGAAACAGGGTTCGGCACCACCAGCGTCAAAGCCCTGTTGAACAAGGGCGAGGACAGTGCCGCAACGTCCGCAGTCAAAGAGACCGCCGCAATCGCGCCCGCAATCACGGTTGCCAAGGCGACGCGACAGGCGCTGAAGGAAACCGTGCTCGTCACTGGAACGCTCGTTGCGCGCGAAGAGATCCTGGTTGCCCCGGAGGTCGAGGGTCTGCGAGTCGTAGAGCTCAAGGTGGATGTGGGCGACCGTGTGAAGCGCGGCGACGTGCTGGCGGTGCTGGAGCGCACGCAGCTGGAAGCACAACTTGCGCAGAACACGGCGGCACTGGCTCGCGCGGACGCAGCTATCGCACAGGCGCGCAGTATGATCGCGCAGGCGGAGGCCGCCGTCACGGAGGCCAAGGCATCTTTCGAGCGCGCCAAGCCGCTGAAGCGGTCCGGCTACCTGTCGGAAAGCATCTACGACCAGCGCGCAGCAGCCGCGCGGACCACTGCCGCGCAGCTCGCTTCGGCACGCGACGGACTGAAGCTGGCCGAGGCGAGCAAGCAGGAGGCCGAAGCGCAGCGCCGCGAGATCACCTGGCGACTTTCGAACACGGATGTGAAGGCGCCGCGGGCTGGCATCATCAGCCGCCGCACGGCGCGGATCGGCGCGCTCGCCAGCGGGCAGGGCGAACCGATGTTCCGCATGATCGCTGACGGAGAAATCGAGCTCGATGCCAACGTGATCGAGGCGGATCTGGCCCGCATCGCACCCGGACAGTCAGCGACGCTCGAGGTTGCGGGCGCGCTTGGCCCCGTGCCGCGCGTCGACCGGCTGCG
>CAZDNY010000153.1:0-7402 GCA_964506885.1 uncultured Hyphomicrobiaceae bacterium
CGCAGTTGGCGCCCACGAAGCTTGCCCCGTTCTGCTTCGCGAAATCGCAGACTTCGTCATCCGTCCCCAGCTCCTCACCATCACAGGCGTGGCCCAGGTTATCCCGATTGGCGGCGAAGTGCGCCAGTACCGCGTAAGCCCCGACCTCATCGCCATGCAGCGACTCGATATCACGCCGCAGATGATCGAGGACGCCATTCGTCAGTTCGGCACGAACGCCGGTGGTGGTTTCATCGACCAGCACGCCCGAGAGTACCTCATCCGCAACATCGGGCAGTCGACCCGGCTGGAAGACTTGAGGAACCTCGTCGTCGTGATGCGGGCCAACCAGCCCATTCTGCTCAGGCAGGTCGCCTCCGTCGATTTCGCACCGCGCGTCAAACGCGGTGATGCCGGTTTCCAGGGTGAAAAGGCCGTCATCATCGGCGTGCAAAAACAGCCTCAGGCCGACACCGTCACGGTCACACACCAGATCGAGCAGGCACTCGAGAAAATCCAGAAGTCGATGCCCGCCGGCATCACGGCCGACCGCGTGCAGTTCCGCCAGGCGACGTTCATCGAAACCTCGATCGCAAACGTCAAGCGCGTCCTCGTCGAGGCCGCCATAGTCGTTGCCTTCGTGCTCTTGTTGTTCCTGATGAACTGGCGCGCCACCGCAATCTCACTGGCCGCCATCCCCATGTCGATCTTCATCACGATCCTGGTGTTCGATGCCTTCGGGCTGTCGATCAACACCATGACGCTCGGCGGCATTGCTATCGCCATCGGTGAACTCGTTGACGATGCCGTGGTCGGTGTCGAGAACGTACTGCGCCGCCTGCGCCTCAATGCGCAAGCGCCCCACCCGCAACCCAGGCTCACGGTGGTCCTCAACGCCTCGCACGAGGTCCGCTCGAGCATCGTCTACGCCACCGCCATTGTCGTCCTCGTCTTCGTCCCCCTGTTCGCAATGACCGGCCTGGAGGGGCAGCTCTTCCGACCGCTCGGCGTCGCCTACATCGTCGCCATATTGGCAAGTCTGCTGACCTCGATCACGCTGACGCCTGTGATGTGCTACTACCTCATCAAGACGCCCGAAAAGGCCGACCACGAGACGGCCGTCGCGAGACGGTTGAAGAAGGCCAACCAATCCCTGTTGCGCTGGTCCTTCAGGCACACACCGGCCGTCCTGACCGGCGTCGCCGTCGCCGTGATTGCTGCCGCGGGGCTGGCCACGCAGCTTCCCCGCGCCTTTCTCCCGGCCTTCAACGAAGGCACGCTCCTCGTTTCCGTCGTCTACAATCCCGGCATCTCGCTAGCAGAATCCGACAGGCTCGGCGCGATCGCCGAACGTCTCGTCATGAAGGTCGATGAGGTCAAATCGGTCGGCAGACGCACCGGCCGCGCGGAACTCGACGAACATGCCGAAGGTGTGCATGTCAGCGAGCTCGATATCGATCTTGCAAAATCCGCACGCTCGCGCGAGGACGTCTATGCGGACATCCGCCAGGTGCTTTCTGCCCTGCCCGCCGCCATCTCGATCGGCCAACCCATCTCCCATCGCCTGGACCACATGCTCTCTGGCGTCCGGGCGCAGATCGCCCTCAAGATCTTCGGCGAGGACCTCGACCGCCTGCGCACGCTGGCCACGGATATGCAGTCGCGGCTTGCCCGCGTTCCCGGCGTCGTCGACCTTCAGATCGAAAAACAGGTGCTGATCCCACAGCTCCGCGTCGTCCCCGATTTCGAGCGCGCTGCGCTCTACGGCGTTTCCCCGCCTGCCCTCACAACGACGTTGTCGGCTCTGACCAACGGCCAGACCGTCTCGCAGATCATCGAAGGCAACCGCCGCTTCGATGTCGTGATGCGCCTGCCCGACGAGGATCGCTCTACGATTGGACTGGGCGAAGCGCTCGTCGCCACGCCCGCGGGATACGTCCCATTGAAACGGCTCGCCACGATCCAGGAAACCGAAGGACCCAATCAGATCCTCCGCGAGAACCAGCAGCGCCGCATCGTGATCGCCGCCAATACCGATGGCCGTCGGGATATGTCGGCAATCATCGCTGATATCCGCTCCCTCATTGAAGCGAACGAACTGCCGCCGGGCTACGTCGTGCGCCTCGAAGGACAGTTCCAGGCACAAGAGGACGCGAGCCGAACCATCTTTATCCTGTCGCTGATCTCTCTTGCGCTCATCTTCCTGGTTCTCTACAGCCGCTACCAGTCCATCGCCCTGGCCGCCATCGTCCTCACCGCAATACCCCTCGGGCTGATTGGCAGCGTCGCGGCTCTCTGGCTCGCCGGACTGCCGCTTTCCGTGGCGAGCCTCATCGGCTTCATCACGCTGGCCGGCATATCGGCCCGCAACGGCATCCTCAAGATCAGCCACTACATCAATCTGGCACTTTACGAAGGCGAGACATTCGGCAAGAAGCTCATCGTGCGCGGATCGCTGGAGCGGCTGACGCCCGTCATGATGACGGCCCTGTCCGCCGGTTTTGCGCTTCTGCCGCTCATGATCGCTGCCGATGAGCCGGGCCGTGAAATCCTTCACCCTCTCGCAGTGACGATCTTCGGCGGGCTCGTTTCGGCGACACTCATAGATGCCGTCCTGACACCGTTGCTCTTCCTCAAGTTCGGCCGAGAACCTCTGGAACGCCTGCTCACCGAACGCGACAGCGCCCCGGTCCACGGCGGCGAACCCGCTGAAGCTTATTGAACACCTATACACGGACAGGAGAACCCACATGCACTCGACGACACTCCGGTTGCTTGCCATCGCGCTCGCCATCGCCATGAACATGTCGAACCTCGAGGCGCACGACGACACCAAGGCACTGGCACCACAGCACGGCGGCACACTCGTCGAGACAACCGATCACCACGCGGTCGAGATGGTGCTCTCCGGCACGTCTCTCGTCTTTCACATGATCGAGCATGGCGAGCCACTCGAGGTAACAGGCTCCAAATTCAAGGCCGTCATCCAGAACGACGCCGGCACCCGCATGATCGAACTTGAGGCAGAGGGAACGACTTTGAAGACGACACTCGATGCTCCGTTGCCCAAGGGCACCAAGATTGCCGTCACCGGCAAGGACCCGCACGGCGAGGTGATACAGGCCCGTTTCGTGAGCCCGTGAATCCACGTCGACGGACGCGTTCAACCCAGTTAGATCCAATTCGCTCGAGGCAGACACGTCCCAGCATCAATTGAGGGAACCAGGCCATGAAATTCTTCGTCGTGTACGCAGGATGCATCGGCATCATCACAGCAGCGGCCATGACCCCAGCACATGCCCATGTCCTGCCCTGGCGTGATGGCGAGTCCCGGTAGCTCGGCTTTGGGCACTGCTCCAAGGGCCTTGCACGAAACGAACCTGCTGAGCTCCCTCGCGCCCGCACAGGCACGACAACGGCCGTGTCGTGCACGAACGCTACGGTGGCCCGGAATGCTGGTCCGGCAACAGCAGGCACAAATCACGCGAACGCTGATTTTGCGAGAGCGCTTCTACGATGCTCGGTCAATGCGGCGCCGCGTGGCCATTCGACCGCAACTTGCGAAGCCGGGAATAGAGCGTTTGCGGATTCATCCCCAACAGCTCCGCAGCGCCCCCGCTCCCTGATATGCGCCCCTGGCACGCCTCGACAGCCGCCATCAGGTTGCGTGCCTCGAACGCTTCCATCTCCCTGGCCGTGAGGATCTGCCTGCCCTCACCTTCCCGCGCCGCCGTGCCCGCAGCCGGCTGACCTTGCTCGACGCTTTCGCTGGGCAGGTTCAAGACAAGCCTGCCGTTGCGTGCCAGGATCGCAGCGCGCTCCATCACGTTCTGCAACTCCCGCGCATTGCCCGGCCAGGCATAACGCTCGAGCCGCTCGACATGCGCACGGCTGAGACTGGGACAGGGGATATTGATCCTGCGGCAGCTCATCTTGAGGAAGTGCTGGGCCAGCAACGCGATGTCCTCGCGCCGTTCGCGCAACGGCGAGCACTCGATCGGGAACACGTTGAGACGGAAGAAAAGATCCTCGCGGAACCGCCCCTTGTCGACCTCCACCTTGAGATTACGGTTTGTCGCAGCGATGATCCGCACATCGACCTTGCGCGTTTTTTCTTCGCCGACGCGCTCGAACCGCCCTTCCTGCAGCACGCGCAGCAGCTTCGACTGCAGATCGATCGGGATCTCCCCCACCTCGTCGAGAAACAGCGTCCCGCCGTCGGCAAGTTCGAACCGGCCGACGCGATCACGTATCGCACCTGAGAAGGCACCCTTGACGTGCCCGAAGAACTCGCTCTCGAACAGCTCACGCGGCACCGCCGCGCAGTTGACGCGAATGAGCGGCCGGTCCTTGCGTTGCGAGGCCTGGTGCAACGCGCCCGCCACCAGTTCCTTGCCTGTGCCGCTTTCGCCTATGATCAGCACGTTGGCATCCGTTGCCGCAACCACGTCGATCTGGCGCAGGATCCGTTGCGTTGCTTCGGACCCGCCGAGAATCGCATGATGATTGGATTTGGTGAGTATCTCCTCCTGCAGATACTCGTTCTCCTTCTCCAGCCGCTCGCGCAAGGCCGCGTTCTCGCGCAGCGCCAGATGCAGCTTCTCCTCCTGATGCTTCCGCTCGGAGATATCGCGGAACACGATCACCGCGCCGATCGACTGGTCGCCGTCCATGAGTGGCGTCGAGGTATATTCCACACGCACCGGCTTCCCGTCCTTGCGCCAGAAGACCTCGTCGTCGATCGTCGTCACCGAGTTGGATCGGAAAGCATTGTAGATCGGGCAATCCTCGACCGGATAATGCGATCCATCGGCATGTTTGTGATGCACCACGCCGTGCATCTGCCGGCCGATCAGTTCATGTGCCTTCCAGCCCAGCATGCGCGCGGCCGCCGGATTGACGAACGTCGTCACACCGTCGGCATCAACGCCGAAGATCCCCTCGCCCGCGGCAGCCAGAATAAGACGATGCCGCTGCTCGAGTTCGCGAAAAAAGCGCTCCGCCTTTTGCCATTCCTCGAGCCCGGCACGATGCAGGGCTTCCGCCTCCTCGTCGATCGTGCGCCGCCTGAGCGCGTCGAGATCGTAGAGCGTGCATAAAAGCCGCGCCGACGTCCCGTCCGACACATCGACGAGGCAACACTCGTAGGGTGTATCCGTTTCCTCGTTGCCAGATACGATGGCCAGATCGCGCGACCACGCAAAGCCGTGATGCATGGCCGCCTGCGTTGCAACATGCAGCGGCGCCAGCGAGGCTCCGAACAGCGACGTTGCCGTGCGCCCGCGCAAGCCCTTCTCTGTTTCGCCAAACAGACGACTTGCCGCCGCGTTGGCCGCAACCACGCTGTTTTCGAAAGGCGCGATCACCAACTGCGGCAGAGGAGAGCGACTAAAGCCGTTCTGCAAGAACACGACTGCTTCACCCACGCCTTTGCCGCCAGCCCGTCGCGCCTGCGAAACTGCAACCTTGTCCATGACGTCATCAGCCTCCACAGCGAGTCGCAGGCCGACATGGCCCACGCGCGCCTTCGGTCAGAATCGAGCCGCGCAACCCGCGCCGGGCGGCATATCGGGATGACACGCCGGGCCGCCGTCCGGCACATCTCAAAACCGCATCCAGCACAAATCCGCGCCTTGACCGACCCGGTCACGAGGTCGGCATGCCCGAAGCTCTAGAATTATGAAATACTATAATCACGATCGCGAAGATCAATAATTTTTGTAGTTTCATAACGGCCATGCTGCCCACTGATCATTCAAAGCATTGATTTTAAAGCATTTTTATAATCCACCACATTGGCACGCGAGTTGCCATTCTCTTAACGCCGGACAGCACCGGCCGTGAAAACGCAACAGGAGGGCGGACGAGATGGTCAGTAAGAGCCTTGGCAATCCCTATGACGGCGACACGGACCTGCGCCATGGCGCGGCGTGCACCTGCACAAGCTGCAAATCGGGCAAGTCTCATCACAACCATGATGAACCCGCCGACCTCGCAGCCGACAGCCCGTCGAGTGAAGACCTCATGGCGCGCGCCGTCGAAAGCGCTGTCGTCCGCTCGATCTTCGGCCACAACGAACTTTCCCGTCGCAGCTTCGCCAAGATGCTCGGCGGCTCGACACTCGCAGCCGCAATCGCCAGCGTCTTCCCGATGGACGCCGCCAAGGCGGCAATCGCCGACACGCTCGGCAAACCCGAAAAGGCCAAACTCAAGGTGGGCTTCGTGCCCATCACATGCGCCACACCCATCATCATGGCCAAGCCGCTGGGCTTCTATGAAAAGTACGGCCTCGACGTCGACGTCATCAAGACCGCAGGCTGGGCCGTCGCGCGCGACAAGTCCTTGAACAAGGAATACGACGCCTCTCACATGCTGACGCCGATGCCGCTCGCCATCACGGTCGGTGCGGGATCGACGGCCACACCGTTCCTCATGCCGGCCGTGGAGAACATAAACGGCCAGGCGATCGTCCTGCACAACGATCACAAGGACAAGAACGATCCCAAGATGTGGAAGGGATTCAAGTTCGGCGTGCCGTTCGAGTATTCCATGCACAACTTCCTGCTGCGTTACTACGTGGCCGAGGCCGGCCTCGACCCCGATCAGGACATCCAGATCCGTGTGGTGCCGCCGCCCGAGATGGTCGCCAACCTGCGCGCCGGCAACCTCGACGGTTACCTCTCGCCCGATCCCTTCAATCAGCGTGCCGTCTGGGAGAAGGTCGGCTTCATCCACATCCTCACCAAGGACATCTGGGAAGGGCACCCGTGCTGCGCCTTCGCCTGCTCCAAGGAATTCGCCGACACGCTGCCCAACACCTACGGCAACCTGCTGAAGGCGCTCGTCGACGGAACGCAGTACGCCAGCAAGAAGGAGAACCGCAAGGAGATCTCGGCTGCCATCGCACCAGCCAACTATCTCAACCAGCCGGTACCCGTGATCGAGCAGGTGCTGACCGGACGTTTCGCCGACGGCCTCGGCAACGTCAAGGACGTGCCCGATCGCATCGACTTCGACCCGTTCCCATGGCACTCGATGGGCGTTTGGATCCTGACGCAGATGAAGCGGTGGGGCTACATAAAGGGCGACATCGACTACAAGGCGATCGCCGAGCAGGTCTATCTCACCGCCGATTGCGGAAAGATCATGAAACAGCTCGGCATGCCGGTGCCCGACAAGACCTATGAGAGCTACACCATCATGGGCAAGGTGTTCGATCCCGACAAGGCCGACGAGTATGCCAAGAGCTTCGCGATCGGGCGTGCATCATGATGATGGCACTCCCCGAACGCGCAAAGGCGCTGCTCTTGTCGTTCGTGATGCTGTTCGCATTCCTTGGCGTCTGGGAATTTGCCATTCCCAACGCCAAGAACGCGGGCCAGCTCAGCGAATACGAGATGCTTACCGGAGGCGGCTCACCGCA
>CAZDNY010000154.1:0-7394 GCA_964506885.1 uncultured Hyphomicrobiaceae bacterium
AGGGCGCGATCTCATCCGATTGCGCCAGCGTCCTGCCGCTCACCCAGACAGCGACGCGCGTGCCCGGACTGCGGTTCATGCGCGACCCCACACGCGGCGGACTGGCAACTGTGGCGCATGAACTCGCTGCCGCGACCGGCCTGGGCGTCCGCCTCGCAGAAACTGCCATACCGGTGCGCGATGCCGTCCGTTCGGTCTGTGAGATCCTCGGGTTCGATCCCTATTTCCTGGCGTGTGAAGGCCGCGTCGTCGCGGTTGCCGCCGCCGACAGCGCAAATGACCTGCTGGCACGATGGGCTGCGCTTCCGCAAGGCACCGATGCCGCGATCATCGGCGAGATCGTTGCCTCGAACCACCACGTCGTTCTGGAAACGATGGCTGGCGGCGAGCGCCTCATCGAAGAACTCGAAGATGATCCGATGCCGCGAATCTGTTGAGCCGCGACGAACCGATACCAATTGACCAAACTTCGACATCACCGCATCGTGCAACTCGGCTTGCGTCGTGGTGAACGACACCCGCACGACGCTAGGAATGCTCTTGAAACTTCGCGTGCCGCGGCTGCCCACTTGACCGAACGCATGGACGCCGTCGCGATAAAGACGCAGCAATTGACGAATTGCGCTTATCGGCTGTTGCACGCATGAGGAAGGTAGCCGGCATGTCGAACAGAGTGCTGGGAACCATCATCAAGAATCAGACTCCCTTGATCCTTGGGCAAACGGTATCGATCCAGACCGCGTGCGGACTGATGTGGCAACGTCGGGTTGGCTCCACACTGGTCGTCGACGCGCAAAGTCAGTTGTGCGGCATCTTCACCGGCCGCGACGCCGTGCGCGCACTGTTCAACGGACAGCCCGCACATACGACGCCGCTCAAGGATGCGATGACACCCAACCCCGTCACCATCACCCCCGATCATCGGGCGATAGATGCCTTGCGCGCGATGTGCGATGGCGGATTCCGGCACGTTCCTGTCGTCGACGGCGAAGCGATCTGGGGCGTTGTTTCTCGCGGCGACTTCACGGGCATGGAGCTCGATCGCCTCGAGGAGGAAGAGCACCTGTGGGAGTGCATCCGT
The DNA here is from genome assembly GCA_964506885.1 of uncultured Hyphomicrobiaceae bacterium. GTDB lineage: Bacteria > Pseudomonadota > Alphaproteobacteria > Rhizobiales > Hyphomicrobiaceae > JAEUMD01. The sequence continues at coordinate 1,082 of CAZDNY010000154.1, forward strand.
TAGCCGTGGTCATGCGGGCGAGCGCTTGTCGCTGTTGGCGAGCCGGTCTCGCGACCTCTTCAAACAACACCGAACACTGAACCTCATAGATTCACGAGAAAAACTCCGCATCATCTTGGAGCGTACATTCCGTCGCGAAATGGAAATGCGAATCTGACATTTTGCCGCGCGCACTTATGATCAAAATCAATCCATGCGACGCGGGTTGCATATAATGTTTGAAACATATTGGACCTGTGCATTCTCACTGAGTTTCACGCGCTGAAAGGCGCCCCCGGAATTCCCCCGCGAGGCCGAACAATTCCCCCCCTCAACGTTCGGCCTCGCACCTTCTCTCCCGGCACACACAGCTCTGCAAAATGGCGAACACACAAGTCTCGCCACCAAAAACTCCGTACCGAACGCTTCTCGTCAACACTGCGTGATGCTTGATCTTCCGCAAGACGCCGCCATCAAGCCGAACCATACTGTCAAAAACCCAAAGCCCGGCATTCCCGGCATCTGCGCAACAATAGGCATCAGTGCGCAAACCCGGCGAAGCTTGAGGGCATTTTTCATTCAATTGGCGGAGTGCGGACAATGACTTTGAAGCGCTTTGTGACTATTGGTGTCGCCCTTCTCTTTTGCGCCGCAGCGGGCGCATCTCAAGTCGATGCTCGCGGTGGCGGACAAGGCGGTGGCGGTGGTCATGGCGGCGGTGGCCACGGTGGCGGTGGCCACGGTGGCGGTGGTCATGGCGGCGGTGGCTACAGCGGCGGCGGCCATCAAGGCGGCGGCGGCAGCTATCGCGGCAGTGGCGGAAGGCACCAAGGCAGTGGCGGTGGTGGCTATCGCAGCGGCGGTGGCAAGCACTTTGGCGGCGGCAACCATGGCGGTGGCAAACACCACGGTGGCAGGCATCACCGCCCGAGAGGTGGCTCCTACTACGGCTGGTACCCATATCCCTACTACGACTACTACTACGCGCCCTACTACGCTTATCCGTATGGCTACGATGACGAGTGCGCTTGGCTTTATCGCAGAGCTGTGCGGACCGGCAGCCGCTACTGGTGGCGTCGCTATTACCGCTGCATCGAGGACTAACGCTAACGAGCCAGGTCCGATAGCCGCAGCCAACCAGCGCAAAGGCTTCCTGCTTCGCCGCTCCAGCACCCAGCAGCCATCCCCTGTTGGGGCGGTGACGCGCCGGGGCCTGCGATGCCTCACCAGCGCCGCGTCGTCATCGCACGCTGCACACGCTTCTCGGCCAAGCGCAGCGCCGCGTCTCGCGGCATCACCTGCTCGTCGCGTGCCGCCTTGAGAACCTCCTTGGCGTTGTAGGCAATCTTGTCTTCAATCGTTGCCAGAGCGCTCGCCTGCGACCCGCCGTGATATTCCACCGAAGCACAGATGACGCCACCGGCATTGGCGATGAAATCGGGAATGGAGAGAACGCCACGCTCGTGCAACGCAAGTTCCGCCTCGCGCGTCGCGGGAATGTTCGCACCTTGGAGTAGAAGCTTGCAGTCGAGCTGATCGACATTGTCCTGCGTGATCACGTCGGGCCTTGCCGCTGGAATCCAGATGTCGCAGGGCACGGAGACGAGGCTTTCCATATCGATCCGTTTTCCATCGGCAAATTCTGCAACCGACACACCCTTCGATTTGTGCGCAATGAGCGCATCGACATCGATCCCGGAATCGTTGCGAACGCCTCCCCGCGAGTCGGCCGCCGCAACAAGCACCGCGCCCCGGCGCGACAGGAAGCGAGCGGCATTCTGTCCGACAGCGCCAAACCCCTGCACGACAAATCGCGCACCGCCAAGCTTGATGTCACAAAACTCTTGGGCCACCTCAGCCGCGATTGCCAGACCGAACCCGGTCGCACCGATTTCGTCGAGCGGGATCCCTCCGACTTCGCGCGGCAAGCCGACCGATCGCCCGATTTCATCTTTGACCCAGGCCATGGCCATCTCGTTGGTCCCCATATCCGGCCCCGGGATGTAGTCCTCAAGATCGCGAATGGCGCATGCAAACGCACGGATGAGTTGTTCCTTCTGGTCCAGGGGCATTCCTGGATCGCCGAAGATGACCGACTTGGCGCCGCCATGTGGCAGTCCGGCAGCCGCATTCTTCATTGTCATTGCCCGCGCCAGCCTGACGCATTCCTCGGTGCTGACGTCAGGTGCCATCCGCGGCCCTCCGATGGCCGGACCGGGCGCGACGTTGTCGATGGCGACGATACCGCGCAGACCCGCTTTCGTATTGCTTATATGCACGATCTTCGAAGGCCCAATAGCATCGCAGAAGCGAAACAGGTCATCCGACATTCATTTCTCCAAGTCTTCAATGACAGCCATCAGGAACCGCGTCGCCTCCACGCCCGTCACGGCGCGATGATCGAACGTCAACGACAGGGGAAGCACGCGACAAGCTTTCATCTGGCCGTCGACAATGCGGGGTTCTTGTGTGATCCGGCCTGCACCGAGAATGGCAACCTGTGGCGGCATAACGACGAGAACCGCATGGCGACCACCGGCCATTCCGAAGTTCGAAAGCGTGATGGTTGGGTTCTTCAAATCCTCGGGCAAAGCTGTTCGCTCGATGACATCGGCCTTCAATCGCTCGAAATCCTTGTGCACGTCGTCCAGGGTACGCCCGCCGGCGTCGCGCAGAACCGGAACGAACAAGCCCTCAGCGGTGTTCATCGCCATACCCAGATCCACATGGGCATGCACCAGTCGCGCGGCCCTTTCGCCGTCGTACCAGACATTCAGTGCGGGCACCTGTTTGCAGGCAGCGACGATCGCGCGCACCAGCCGCATGGTGATGCGTTCATCGGACGGCCAGTGAGGCACCATTGCCTCGTCCGTGACGTTTGTCGTCGCAACCTCCGCATGAGCCCGCGCCATGTTCCGCGCCATCGCACGGCGCACACCGCGCAAAGGCTCCCATGGGCTCGCCGACGCACAAGCAAGCTCGACATCTGCGCGCGTTATCGCTCCCTCGGGTCCACTTCCCGAAATTCCAGCAAGATCGACGCCGAGTGACCTGGCCAGTTGCCGCACGGCTGGAACCGCTTTGACACGCAACGAGCGTCCGCCAGCTTGCCGGTGGGCCTCATGCTTCCCCGGCGTCGGCTGGGGCAACGCACCGACGATCGCGCCCGCATCGGCCTGACTGCGTTCCGTCTCGATATCGGCCAGCGGCGCACCCGTCGCGACAACCGCCCCCGGTCGCGCGTGAAGCTTCACGACCGTCCCCGACCAGGGTGCTGGAACGTCGACGACGGCCTTGTCCGTCTCGACAGACAGCAAAGGCTGATCGGCAATCACCCTGTCACCCACCGAGACATGCCAGGAGATCACTTCTGCGTCCTGAAGCCCTTCACCCAGGTCCGGCAGCGCGAACGTCTTCATGAGTACTCCATCGCCGTCCGCGCGGCGTCCACAATCCGTTGCACCGACGGCATGTAGTGCGCCTCCAGCTTGGGAAGCGGCATGACCGTATCGTAGCCGGCCACGCGGATCACGGGCGCTAGCAACGATGTCAGCCCGTGCTCGGCCAGACGCGCGGCGATCTCAGCACCGAACCCTCCCGTGATCGGCGCCTCGTGTACGACAACGCAGCGGCCGGTCTTTTCAACGGAAGTCCTGATCGTCTCGAAGTCCAATGGCTTGAGTGTCGCAACATCGACGACCTCGGCTTCGATCCCGTCTTCAGCCAGCGATCCAGCTGCGTGAAGAACTTCGTTCGTCGTGGCGCCCCAGGTCACCAGGGTGAGGTCGCTTCCCTCCCGCAGAACGAAGCATTTGTCCAACGCCGCCGCCACACCGTCGTCCTCCATCTCCTCCTTGACGGCGCGATAAAGTCGCTTGGGCTCCAGAAAGACAACGGGATCAGGATTGCGGATCGCAGCCAGCAGCAGCCGGTATGCGCGCGCAGGCGACGACGGAATGACCACGCGCAGGCCCGGAACATGGGCAAGCATTGCTTCCATGCTTTCAGAATGGTGCTCGGGCGCATGGATGCCGCCACCGAATGGCGCGCGAAGGACCATCGGACACGTCAGGCGTCCGCGGGTGCGCAATCGCAATCGCGACGCGTGATTGATAAGTTGATCGATGGCCGGATAGATGAAACCCATGAACTGGATCTCGCCGACGGGACGGAAGCCCTGTGCTGCAAGGCCCACACACACACCAGCGATCACAGCTTCGGACAAGGGCGTATCGCGAACCCGGTCCTCCCCAAATTCATCTAGCAGGCCCACCGTCGCGCGAAACACGCCGCCATTCACGCCGACATCCTCACCCAGGACGATGACCGATGGATCCTCGCTCATGACGCGATGGAGGGCGAGGTTGACCGCTTCGACGAGCGTTCGCTCAGGCATCCATCTCTCCCTTTGCCGCAAGCGCTGCCTCTCGCTGCGCCTTCAGCTCGAATGGCATTTCGACGAACTGATAATCGAACATGGCGCTGACCGGTTGCGGCGCTGTCGACAAGGCTTCCCTGGCTGCCGTGTCGACCCGGCTTGTGCAGTCTCGCACCAACGCCTCTTCGTCATCCTTCGACCAGCCGCCAGATCGCGACAGGTAGGCACGCATACGCGCAACCGGGTCTTCCTTCCAATGTGCGGAAACTTCATCGTCACTGCGATAGCGATGCGCATCATCGGCAGTCGTGTGGTCCGCGAGCCGATAGGTGAGCGCCTCGATCAGCGTCGCACCGCCACCGTTGCGTGCCCGCTCCACGGCACGGGCCACGACGTGCCTCACGGCCAAGACATCGTTGCCATCGACCTGCTCCCCGGGCATGCCCACCGCGATCGCCTTTTGCGCAAGGGTCTTGGCCAGGGTTTGCGCCCTGCGAGGCACCGAGATCGCCCACTGATTGTTGCTGACCAGGAATACCGCTGGCACCTGCCAGAGCGCTGCGATGTTGAGCGCTTCGTAGAAATCCCCCTTCGACGTGGCGCCATCACCGAATATGCAGACCGACACCCGTGCTTCCTTGCGCATTTTGAACGCCAGCGCCACTCCGGCCGCATGAGGAACATGGCTTGCCACGGGGATGCAGACCGGGAAGTCTTCGCGCGGGACAGCAAAGTCGCTGCCACGTTCATCGCCGGACCAATACAGGAAGAGTTCCTTCATGCTGACGCCGCGCCACAACTGCGCGCCCTGCTCGCGGAAGGATGGCACCAGGACATCCTCCGCACGCATTGCGCTGGCGGCTCCGACGCTCACCGCCTCCTGCCCGAGCGACGATGCAAACGTGCCCAGCTGACCGGTGCGTTGCAGCGCAACCGCCTTTTCATCGAAAGCGCGAGTGAGCACCATCGCGCGATAGAGTCTGACCACTTCGCCTGCCTCGCGCGCAAACTCGGGGAGTTCGCCAACCGGCACGCCATCGGTATCAATGAAACGCGTGAACGGGATTTGAAGCGCCGAGGCATCGGTTTCATGCGCTGTTTCACGACGTACTGTCATATCAACCTTTTCCCGCCGCGGAGCGGAGTGCCTGCCTCGGCATGGCTTCCATCCTCAACTCAGTCTGCATTTGCCGGCAGCAGCCGCGCCACCCTATCGGGTTCTCTCGCGGAACGTACGCGCGTGCTCGGGCCAAAGTTCCTTCAGCTCAGCGGGTAGCTGCCCGATGACATCGGCAATCTCCCCGGGATCGCAGTGATGCGCCAGAAGGGCGAGCACATCGCGAACGGCACGCTCCGGCGGCACCACATGCGGCAGCAACGACGTGGCGACCTCGTCGACAAACTTCTGGCGCGTGCGCACCTTGTGCGGCACACGATGCGGCTGCCAGCCTTCATAGTAGATGCCTCTAACTAGCAGCGGCAGTTGTGCGCCCAGGTCCACAGCTTCTTCGAGCGTCAGCCGGTTGCGCAGTTCATGCAGCACGGCCCGCAAGACCGCGAGCGCCTGATCAAGATCGGTAAAGTCACCATTGTCGCGAAGCTCCTTGAGCCATTGCTGGATCTGCTGGACCGAGCGGGACACTGTCGCGGGCATTGCCATCTGGGATCCTCTCGTCTTCAAGCTTTCCCCTGTTTGGGTGCCCCCACAACGTCTCAAGCCAAGCCTCACAGCAGATGTACACGAGGCACTTCCCCCCTCCAGGATTGATGCCCTCACCATCCAGCCGCCGGCCTTCGCTGTGATCAGTCCTTGCCGAGAGCTTGCACGAATGTCGCCTGCGGGCCCTTGTCACCCACTGCTTCTGAAAAACGCACCCGCTGCCCGACGCTCAAGCTGTCGAAGTTGCCTCCATCGACGCTATTGCGGTGAAAATAGATTTCACGGCCGTCCGACGA
>CAZDNY010000155.1:0-7361 GCA_964506885.1 uncultured Hyphomicrobiaceae bacterium
TGCATCAAGATCCCCAGGCCCTGGCGCGCGAGATGATTGTGTCGACACATCATCCCGTGGCCGGAGAGGTGAAAACCATAGGTCTTCCCGTGAAATTCTCAAAGACGCCTGGCGGAGTGCGACGCTGCGCACCGTTGAAGGGCGAACACACCGTCGAAGTGCTTCGCGAGATTGGCTTCGACGATACGGAAATCCGAAAATTTCTAAACGATGGGGCCATCGCCGCGCGATAGAGGCGTCCGGATCCGGCGCGTCGACGCCACTCTTCACCCGCGCGGATTGTAGGGGTGCTTCTTCTTCCATTCGGAAATGAAATAGGCCAGCCCCTCGTCGATCTCGTCGGGCATGACGATGCGCACGGCGATGAGCAGGGCGCCTTGCTGGCCGGTCGCGCTCGATTTGACGCCCTTGCCCTTCAGGCGGAACACGCGGCCCGAACTGGTGCCCTTCGGCAGGGTGAGCTGGACCTTGCCGGTGGGCGTCGCGACCTCGATCTTGCCGCCGAGCACCGCTTCGTCGAGCGAGACCGGCAAGGACATGTGGATGTCGTCGCCGATGCGCTGGTAATCGGGATGCGGCTTGACGTGGATCTCGACCAACGCGTCGCCGGGTGCGCCACCGCCGAAGCCCGGCTTGCCCTTGCCCTTCAGCCGCAGCACCTGGCCATCGGCGACGCCTTCGGGGACCGTCAGATCGAGAACGCCGCCTTCGGGCATCGTCACCCGCTTCTTGGTGCCGGTGACGGCTTCCAAAAAGGCGACCTCGAGCGTGTAGCGCACATCCTGGCCGCGGACGTGAAATCCGGGACGTGCATGCGGCTTGGCTCCGGGCCAGGTAGCGTCGCCGAAGAAGTCGTTGAAGACGTCGGAGAACGTGCCGCCTCCGCCGCCGCTGTAGGCACCGGCGGAATCGGCAAACGGCTGGCGGACCGGTTCGCCGCGCGCGTCGATCAGGCCGGCATCGTATTGGCGGCGGCGCTCGGGATCGCCGACGATGTCATAGGCGGCCGACAAAGACTTGAAGCGGTCGGCCGCGGCCTTGTCGCCTGGGTGCAGATCGGGGTGGCAGGACTTGGCCAGGCGGCGGAACGCGGAGCGCACCTCCTCGTCGGAGGCACTGCGCCCGAGCCCAAGTACCGCGTAGGGATCACCTGCCATCGTCACCGCATTCCACTGGACTGCATTCCACTGGTCGTCTTGCCGCGCCGGTTGCCGGGGCCGTTTGCGCGGCTGGCTGCCTGCCGAGCGTCGGATGCACTTTACGCGAACGCGACGTCCCGGGCGGTCGAGGCGATTGCGTCATCGCATGATCCATGAGCCCGGCAGAAGCGCAAGCCGTTCCTTCGGGAAAGCTCTACGCGATGCCAGCTGCGCGCTCACGGGGTTTCGCGGCTGTGCGGCGTTGCGTGACCGTCCCTTCCGGCGATACCAATCGTACGTTATGCCCAAAACCGCCAAAACGCGCGGAATTTGCTCCCACATCACACCTGAAACACACCGAACAGTTGCCCGAATTATGGCACATGGCCCGTGATCACCGGCTGAATGTCAGCTGATCATGCGGATTTCAGGCGTTTTGCCCAGCAATGTTGCGAGCGCGCCGAAGCGGCGCTGCAGACGTTCCCCGTTCAGGCCAGCGAAGGCGGGCGGAATGGACAGCACGAGCCGGTCGCCCTCGATCGACAGCGGCGTCATGTCGATGACGCCAGGCATGCCGATGGAGAGCATGTGGGCGGCGCGGACGGCGGCACCGACGACGCGCGCGCGCAACAGGGCGCGCTTGGACACCAGGCGCTTGAAGCGCTCCGACAGGTGCTCGCCCTTGGCCTCGCCCGAACCTGCGTGGCGGAAATAGACCGACAATGCCAGGAACATGAGGCCGGGATGATCGATGCCGCCCAGGCCTGCATGGGCGATGATGTTCATGGACTGCTCGCCACGGTAATCCGGGTGGGCGCGCCAGCCGATGTCGGAGATGAGGCAGGCCGCGTAGCGAAGACGGCGCTCCTCGGGCGTCTCATCCAGTCCGCCCGGCGCGAACAAAGCATCGGTCCAGGTGCACAGTTCGAAGGCGTGCTCGACGGATCGCGAGCGCAGGCGCGCATAGGTTTCGCAGGACGCGAGCAGGGGATCGCGGCGGCGTTCTTCTGCAGGCATGACCGAATAGAGCAGGCCTTCGCGCACGCCAAATATGGAGAAGACGACCTCCGAGGGTCCCATCTTCTTCAAAAGTTGCTGCATGACTGCCGCGCCGTAGGGCAGGACGTCGCGGCGGGCCTTGGAGACCTCGCTGGCGCCGGGCAGGGCGGACAACTTCTTGGCCTTGATGATCGTGTCGCAGAACTCGATCGCGGTGCGGGTCGGCAGCGAAAAGCCGTGCATGACGCGCAGCGGGTAGTCGGTCTGCTCCATGTACATTTTCGCCAGCGCACGCCACGTGCCGCCAACGGCGTAGAACGGACGGTCCTTGCCGCGTTTCAACCACGCAACCTGATCGAGACTTTGTCCTGCGAACGCCTCGGCCTTGTCGATCCTGCCCTTGGCGGTATCGATCAGGCGCAGACCGCCGAGCGGCAATGTCGTCGCCTCGTTGAGCTTGTCGCCGGCGATGTCGATCAGCTCGAGGCTACCGCCGCCAAGATCACCGGCGACACCGTCGGCACCGACAATGCCCATCATGATGCCCTGGGCGGCGAGGATCGCTTCCTTCTCACCGGAGAGGACCTCGATGCGCGCTCCGAGCTCGCGCTGACCGCGGGCGATGAAGTCAGCACCGTCGACGGCTTCGCGCACGGCGGCCGTGGCGATCGCCTTGATGGTCTTGACGCCGAGGTTGCGGGCGATGGCGTGGAAGCGGGCCAACGCGCTGATCGCGCAACGCACACCCTTGTCGCCGAGGTGACCGGTGGATGCCACCGACTTGCCGAGACCGCACAGCACCTTTTCGTTGAATACCGGGGTCGGCGCACGGGTCAGTCCGTCATAGATGACGAAGCGGACCGAGTTGGATCCGATATCGACAACTCCGATGGGCTCCAGGTTGCCCAAGCGATCGGTCGTTGCCAGATGATGCCGCAGGCCCGTCACATCCCGTCTCCTACTTCGCCTTGCGCAGCTTGAGGGAGAAGGCGGGCGGGCGGCTCTCGGCCAGGCTGGTGCCGCGGCCGGACAAGGATGGATTGGTCATGAAATAGGTATGCGTGTTGAACGGCGCCTCGCCGGGGGAAAGCGAAACGCGGGTGGACGATCCGTCAGAGTTGATGCGCCAAGACTGCTGATTATCCATCATATTGGCGACCATGATCTGATCGAGCACCTGCTCGTGGACGGTGGGATTGAGGACCGGCACCATCGCCTCGACCCGACGATCGAGATTGCGCGGCATCATGTCGGCGGAGCTGATGTATACGGCAGCTTGCGGCGAGGGCAACCCCTCTCCGCCGCCGAAGCAATAGATCCGTGAATGCTCGAGGAAACGACCGATAATGCTCTTGACACGTATGCGGCTCGACAAGCCGGGCACGCCGGGTCGCAAGCAGCAGATTCCGCGCACGATGAGGTCGATCTCGACGCCGTTCTCGCTGGCATCATAGAGAGCGTCGATGATCTGCTTATCCACCAGAGAGTTCATCTTCATCCAGATGGCGCCGGGGCGGCCGGAGCGGGCGTGTTCGATCTCATCGCGGATATGGGACAGGATCCGCTCGCGAATGCCGCGCGGTGAGGCCGCCATATGCTCGAACGCGCCCGGCTCGCCGTAGCCGGTGACGAAATTGAAAATGCGGGTGACGTCGCGGCCGATGGCGGGGTCGTGGGTGAACAAGGACAGGTCGGTGTAAACGCGGGCGGTCTGCGGGTGGTAGTTGCCGGTGCCGATGTGACAGTAGGTCGTCAACTCGTGGCCTTCGCGACGCACCACAAGACCGAGCTTGGCGTGGGTCTTGAGTTCGATGAAGCCATAGACGACATGCACGCCAGCGCTTTCCAGGTCGCGCGCCCAGCGGATGTTGGCGGCCTCGTCGAAGCGGGCCTTCAGCTCGACCACGGCGGTGACCGACTTGCCGGCCTCCACCGCCTCCTTCAAGGCGCGCACGATGGGGCTGTCGCGCGAGGTGCGATAGAGCGTCCACTTGATCGCCATGACGTTGGGGTCGGCAACCGCCTGGCGCAGGTACTGGACGACGACGTCGAAGCTTTCGTAGGGGTGGTGGACGACGATGTCCTTCTGGCGAATAGCGGCGAAGCAGTCGCCGTTGAACTCGCGGATGCGTTCGGGAAAGCGGATCGCAAATGGACGGAACATCAGGTCGGGACGGTCCGCCACGACCATCTGCGTCGCATCGGCAAGGCCCAGGACGCCCTCCTTGACGAACACGGACTCGTCGCCGACTTCCAGTTCCTCGATGACGAACTTGCGCAGCTCCTCGGGCATGCGCGACTCCAGCTCGAGGCGAATGACATGGCCACGGCGGCGCCGCTTCAATGCCGTCTCGAAGGAGCGCACGAGGTCTTCGGCTTCCTCCTGCAGCTCGATGTCGCTGTCGCGGATCAGGCGGAAGGCCCCGCGCGCCTTGACCTCGAAGCCGGGGAAGAGCGCGTTGAGGAAAATGCCGATGATGGTCTCGAGCTGGATGAAGCGGATCTGCGTGTGACCGGCCTCGCCGTCGGGCAGGCGGATGAAACGTTCGATCTGCGAAGGTATGGGAATAAGACCGTTCATGGCGCGCACCGGATTTTCCATCTCGACGGCGAGCGTCAGGCCCAGATTGGGAATGAACGGGAAGGGATGCGCGGGATCGACCGCGATCGGGGTCAGGATCGGGAAGATCTGGCTCATGAAGAGCTTTTCCAACCAGGCATACTCGTCGCGGGTCAGATCGCGTTCGCGCACGAGCGTGATGCCCGCCTCGCCAAGCTCGGCCAGCAACGCCTCCCAGATCTCCTGCTTCTGCGAGACGAGCCCCGAGACGAAACGGTTGATGGCGCTGAGCTGCTGCGCCGGAATCAGGCCGTCCTGGGAGGGGGTGGAGACGCCGGCGGCGAGCTGACCGAATATGCCGGCCACGCGGACCATGTAGAATTCATCGAGGTTGTTGGCGGAGATCGCAAGGAAGCGCAGACGCTCGAGCAAAGGATGATTGGGGTTTGCCGCCTCTTCCAGCACTCGCTTGTTGAACTGCAACCAGGAGAGTTCACGGTTGTAGTAGCGTTCAGGCCCCTTGGGCGGAGTGGCTTCTATTTCGCGCGTGCGCGCAGGTGCTGCGGACTTTGCCTTTGCCGCTGCCGCCGGCTTCTTGGATTTCGCGGACTTCGCGCTCGTCATTGCGCACTCCTCAACGCGCCACTCGCGCAGCTTCCTGCGCATTTTCATGCCGCTGCGCCATGGCGCAGCGCGTGTCCCGCCCGCGCGGGTTCAATCGGCCGTCACAACGCCGCCTCAGGCCTCATCCTCGTCGTCACCGGCGAGTTCGTTGAGCACATCGGCGGCCAGCGCCCGCGTCACGCGCCGGCGTGTGGCGAGCGCTTCGCGGTCGAGACGTTCGACGACGGCATTTGCCGCAGCCATCGAGCGCTCCAGGCGCAAGGCTATGAAATTGACCACATGAGGCTCAACGGACAGTTGACGATCCGCAAAAAGCTTAACGAGCACGGCCTTGATCAGCGTTTCATCGGGGGGCGCGATGGCGATCAGCGGCAGGGCGCGCAGGCGCGAGCGCAGGTCGGGCAGCGCGATGTGCATCTCGCCGGGCGCCTGGCGCGAGGTCAGCAGGATCGTGAGTTGATGCTCGCGGGCCGTGTTCAGGAGATGAAACAGGACGCGATCGTCGGAAATCCCGCGGTCGAGATCCTCGATCAGCAGGGCGCGGTCGCGCTCCAGGGTCTGGAGCGTCGTCTCATCGATGTTGGCGGCTGAGACGGCAGACGCGCCAGACGCCGTTTGCCAGACATGGCCCAGATGCGATTTTCCGGCGCCTTGCGGGCCGACCACAAGTGCTGCCCAATGCGGCCAGTCGGGCCAGCGATCGATCAGCTCGACGGCGGCGCGGTTGGAGCCGGAGACGAAAAAATCCTCCATGCCGCGCGCTGACCGCAACGGCAGGTCGAGCACAAGCTGGCGCGGCGTGGTGTTCATGCGCGGGGCGTCTTTCCGACAGGCTCAGCGGCGGTGATGACCGGAGCCGTGGGGTCACCCCCGTAATAGGGGCTCGCCAAATAGACCTTGAGGGCGAAGCGGACCAGCACGCCGATGGCGGCGGCAACAGGCACGGCAACCAGGACACCGACAAAGCCGAACAGATAGGAAAAGACGAACAGCGCGAAGATCAGCCAAACGGGATGCAAGCCGATCTTGGAGCCAACGATGTTGGGTGAGAGAAAGCCCGCATCGAAAGCCTGGCCAGCAAGGAACACGCCCACCACCATCGCCACCGGCACGGCATCCGGCCAGAACTGAATGACGGCAAGCGTCGTTGCCGTGATGGTGCCCAGCGCCCAGCCGACGAACGGGATGAAGGTGAGCACGCCCGTCATGATGCCGATCAGCAAACCGTACTTGAGGCCGACTGCGGTAAGCCCCGCGGCATAGAACGCGCCGAGGATCATGCACACCGTTCCCTGTCCGCGTATGAACGCGGACACGGCATCGTTGACGTCGCTGGCGAGTTGCCGGATGGCGGGCGCATGGGCGCGCGGCAGCCAGCCGTTGATCTTTTCCAGCATCGGGTCCCAATCGAGCAGCATGTAGAAGACGACGAGCGGCGTGACGAGAATGAGCGATACGAAATTCACCACCGTCCGGCTCTGGTCCCACAGCGACGAGGCGACCCAGCCGGCGATCCCGGCCCAGTTCTGCGACAGGCCTTCGAGCGCCTGCGTGAGGCTCGTCTCAAAAGCCGGGTAGCGCGGACCAAGACGCTCGCGCGCCCAGGCATCCACCAGGCCCTTCAAGCGTTCCATCTCGTCGGGAAGTGCGATGGCCAGTTGCTGAGCCTGGGCGGCGAGCAGGGGCACGACGAAGATGAGGACTGCTATGAAGGCGACAATCGCGACCAGCAGAATGAGCACCGAGGCGATGACTCGCGACATCCCCATGCGTTCCAGCGCGGCGGCCAGGGGATTGAGGAAATAGGCGATCACCATGCCGGCCACGAACGGCAGCAATATCTCTTTCAACAATCCGATGAGGAGAACCAGGACGAGGGCAGCGCCCATCCAGAACAGCACCTGACGTTCGGCCTTCATGATCCCCTCCCCTTCGATTCCCCTCGTGTCCCCACGTGCACTCCGGCGAAGCGCTTGGCGGCCCACCCTAGTGTTCCGTCTCAGACATTTGCTTCCCATTGCGGTCCGGTTTCGACCAAA
>CAZDNY010000156.1:0-7350 GCA_964506885.1 uncultured Hyphomicrobiaceae bacterium
TCCGGCCCAGCGTGATGCGGCGCACCTCGCGTAGCTCGGGATAGTCGCGGATCAACTCCGGCAGTCGATAGTACGGCACGCGGCTGTAGAGGTGATGAATGTGGTGCACGCCGATATTGGCCGTGAGCCAGGAGAGCGCCTTGGGCAGATCGAGGTAGGAACTGCCATAAAGGGCGGCGTCCTGATGAGACCATTGGTCGGCCTCTTCCCAGAAGGTATCCTCGAACTGGTGCTGCACGTAGAACAGGTAGACGCCGATGGTCGCCGCGATCGCCACGATCGGCAGGTGCACCATCAGGAACGGGCCGATGCCGACCAGCCACATCATCACGCCGAACAGTACGGCGATCGACAGATTGGTGGTCATCGCGCTCATCCAGGGCCGCAGCCCGCCCTTCATCTGCCCGATCGGCAGGCGCTGCTGCAGCATGAAGACGAACGACGGTCCGAGCCCGAACATGACCAGCGGGCTGCGATAGAGCCGGTACATGAAGCGCCGCCATTTCGGCTTCGACAGATACTCCTCAACCGTCCACGTCTCGATGTCTCCGACGCCGCGTTCGTCGAGGTTGCCGGAGTTGGCGTGATGGGTCGCATGATTGCGGCGCCACACCTCATACGGTGTCATCGTGAACACGCCGATCACGCGACCGATCCAATCGTTGGTCTGGCGCGTTTTGAAGAAAGCGTAATGCCCGCAGTCGTGCTGGATCAGGAACAGGCGCACGAGCATCGCCGCCGCGGGAATGCAAATCAGCAGCGTGAGCCAGTAGCTGATCGAAAGAGCGAACCAGGCTGCGCCCCACAAGACAAGGAATGGGATCGCCGTAATGAAGATCTCGAGGATCGAGCGCCGGATATTGGGCTCGCGATAGCGCGCCACGATTGCCAGCCAGTCGCGGCCCTTGATGGGGTCCGCCCCCGCAGCGGTTGATGCCTTGTCCAAGTCTCCCCCCGAAGTCATCGTCGTCCACAGCCAGCGCATATCCATCACCTTGCGTGCCACACGAAACGCATAAGGCGGCGCATCTGGACGTAACCCCTCCTGGGAGTTACCCCAAACCGTCTGATTTGGCCACGACCTATACTGAGATTGGAACTGTTTATCCAATCCCTTCGCGAATATCTCGCGCTTGCGAAACGCTTTTTCGGCCCTTTCGCTGGTCAGGGCCGTTGCCTGCCTGCCGACCCGCCGCGCAGCGCAGGAGACCAGTGCGTAACGGCGCCGGCCCGGCGGACCGGCGCCGTCGAAAAAAGCCCCGTCAGAGGTATGCGGAACGAGGCCTGCGGGCCTCAGCCCATCACCTCGAACGTCACCTTCGCCGTGATGCGATAGGTCTTCAGCTTGCCCTTCGGATCGACGGTGGCGGAGAAGTCCTGAATCCAGATCGACTTGATGCCCTTGACCGACTTCGACGCCTCCTTGATCGCCTTTTCAGCAGCATCTTCCCAGCTCTTGTCGCTCTCAGACATCAGTTCGATGACCTTGTTGACGCTCATCGTTGTCTCCTTTGTGTGTTGGGGGGAACGGCAATCGGCAATCGGCCGTCGTGCCATCCTAGCGCTCCCGAGGCGCGAAAGCCAAATCAGCAAGGCGGGCAAGAGACTTCATCCGCCGGCTTAATGTGCTTGTCAGCCGCCCCCGCGCCCTCGTGTCCTGATCAGGATCAAACCGTGGCTGCCACAAGCATGAGGCCGACGAGCATGGACACGTTCATCAGGCTCGACAGGTTGACGTCGCCGAACTCCTTCACGCGGATCTCGCGCACAACTTCCACTTCGCGTACCCGCTCGCCCTGCCGCTCGGCCCCGCCGGCCATCGCCTCCACGCCCCGGAGCCAGTTCCACCCCCACCGGGAAATCGCGCGCACGCCACGCCAGGCTTCCATCGGCGCGCGCCGCCAGCCGTAGCGATAGGCGTAATAGGCCAGAATCAGGACGATGATCTGGAGCGCCGTCGAAACCCAGCCGCCGATCAGGAGCCAGATGAGGCCCCACAGCGCCGACAACAACCACAGCAGCACACCCAGCAGGGTTTCCATGCGTCCGCTCCCGATCCTTCCGGTCTTTGCGCACGTCTCGCGCACGCACGCGTTCTACACTCGCACAGTCGGGTGTGCCGTGCTTTTCTCGGGTGACGAAGTGGCTATTTTGCGTATAGTGCGCCGCCGCAAGACGATCGAACGTCAGAGATTTTCGACATGCCCGCCACAAAGACCGCTGCCAAAGCCAGATCCGAGGCCGCCGCTGCGCCGTCCGCCCTCAACCCGCGCGAAAGCTTCCAGGATCTGATCCTGACGCTGCAGCAGTTCTGGGGCCGCCAGGGCTGCGTCGTCCTGCAGCCCTACGACATGGAGGTGGGTGCGGGCACCTTCCACCCCGCAACGACGCTGCGCGCGCTGGGCCCCAAACCCTGGAACGCGTGCTATGTGCAGCCCTCGCGCCGCCCCAAGGACGGCCGCTACGGCGAGAACCCGAACCGGCTTCAGCACTACTACCAGTTCCAGGTGATCATGAAGCCGTCGCCACCCGACATCCTCGATCTTTATCTGCAGAGCCTCGACGCCATCGGCATCGATACCAAGGTCAACGACATCCGCTTCGTCGAGGACGACTGGGAGAGCCCGACGCTCGGCGCCTGGGGGCTCGGCTGGGAAGTCTGGTGCAACGGCATGGAGGTGACGCAGTTCACCTACTTCCAGCAGGTCGGCGGTTATGACTGCGCGCCTGTTGCCGGCGAGATCACCTATGGCCTGGAGCGTCTGGCCATGTACGTTCAGGGCGTCGACCGCGTCTTTGATCTCAACTTCAACGGCCGCACCGACGAGAAGAAGCTGACCTATGGCGACGTCTTCCTGCAGGCCGAGCAGGAGTATTCGCGCTACAACTTCGAGCACGCCGACACCGACATGCTGCTCGCCCACTTCCGCGACGCGGAAAAGGAATGCAAGGCGCTGCTCGATGCGGGCGCGAAAGGCGAGGGGGACCGCCATCTGTTGGCGCTTCCCGCCTACGATCAGGCCATCAAGGCCTCCCACATCTTCAACCTGCTCGATGCACGCGGCGTCATCTCGGTTACCGAGCGCCAGAGCTACATCCTGCGCGTGCGCGATCTGGCAAAAGCCTGCTGCGGCGCCTGGCTCGCGACCGAAGGCGGCGGGACAACGGCTTGACGTCGCCGAGGTGTCAGTGGCCCGCGCGGACCTGACACGCTACCGGATCGCAGTTCAGCCGTGCCGTGCCCCGCATGCGTTTCGGCAGCGACCACCTATACTCTGCCGCGCAGATAGACGAACCAGTAGACCGCCCCGACCAGCAGGCTGCCGCCGACGAGATTGCCCAGCGTCGCCAGCACGATGTTGTGCAACGCCGACGACAGGGTCAGCCCTGCGTAGTCCGCTGCGGTTTGCCCGATCTGCGTCCAGAACGCCGGCTCGCTGAAGCCCTTGATGGCCAGCGCATGCGGTAGCAGGTAGAGGTTAGCGATCGAGTGTTCGAAGCCAGCGGCAACGAACGCGGCGATCGGCGGCACGATCACCATCACCTTGTCGGTCGTGCTGTGTGCGCCAAACGACATCCAGACAGCAAGACATACGAGCACATTGCACAGCACACCCAGAACGAAGACCTGCAACGTCGGCAGGGCCGCCTTGGCATGGGCGACGGCCAGCGCCGTCTTGCCGACCTGCCCGTCGTTGAAGCCATGTATGCCGCTCAGATAGACAAGGCCGGCCGTGCCGACAGCACCGATGATGTTACCGGCATAGACGATCATCCAGGCGCGCAGGAGGGCCGGGATTTTGATGCGACGGCTCGCGCAGGCGACGATCATCAGCGAATCGCCCGTGAACAGCTCGGCGCCGCCGACGATGACGAGGATCAGGCCGAGCGAGAACACAAGGCCCGCGAGCAGCCGTGCCACGCCCCACGGCAGCTCGCCCGCGCCGGTCAGTACGATCTGCATGAAGATGCCGCCGAACGCGATGAATGCGCCGGCAAGAAGCCCCAGTATCAGCAAGCTCACCGTATCGCGTGCGGCTTTTGCTTCGCCCGCTGCCTCGCAGGCGAGCGCCATGTCCGGCGGCATCGGTGCGGTTACCAGTTTGCTCACGTGTCGCCCCCGCTCAGTTGTCCAAACGCGGACATGCTATGGCATCTGCGCGACGGCGCAATGTCACCGCTCGCACATGGACGAGCCCAGCGGCTGTCGTGCCACACGGGTGGGTGACCCAAGTCTTTCCGTGACTCTGGTGTGCGGTCTGCACATTGCATGCAGCATCTGCCAACGAGTGGCAGCGCACGCAAGACGTGCCGCCTGCGGAAGTGTCCGCTCTACTCGGCTGCCTCCGCCGCTGGCTCGCGCCGCGACAGGATCTGATATGCGCTGGAGATGCGTTCGAACATGCGCGTCATGTAGTTCGCCACTTCCGGCGGCAGCCGGACCGCGTTGAACTGGTCGGGGTGGTACTGCTTGGCGAGCTTGGCATAGGCCGAGCGCACCACATCGTGGTCGGCGTTGGCCGGCACGCCCAGCACGACAAACGGGTTGTCGCTTTCCATCGCCTTCGACGGTTCCAGCTTCGGCGGCTTCTTCGCCTTCTGCTCCACCAGTTCGACGACGGAGTCCTTGCTCACGTACTTCGGCGTGCCGTCGCAATCCTCAAATTCGATGAAGCGGCTCGAGCCGTTGAGCTGCTTGACCAGTTGCGATCCGTACGGAACGGTCATCTTGCCGACCATCCGCCGGCCGTCTGCCATCAGCAGTTCGACCGCGAGTTGGATGTCGTTGGAGCCTTCGTTCTGGAACATGATTGAAATCCGCAAACTGTCATTCATCACGAATATTCGATAAACAACTGAAAAAAGAGTTGAGGCAACTGCTACCGGTTGCCGGAAATCTGCTCCAAATTTTGTGGGTTCTGGCCGAATGCCTAACAAAATGTGCCACTGGCACGGCGTTCCGATGGGGAGATGACGGATGTGGGGGCTTCAGGGGGCGGCGATGCCGTTGGTTGCCATGCTGGCGGCCGACACGGGGATCTGGTCGATGCTCACCGATCCGCGCAAGGTCGGTGAAGCGACGCTGATCGCAATCGGCGCCATCATTATCGGGGTCGTGGTCTGGCGGCGCTGGCCGCGGTCCCTGCAGCCCGCGCTGTTCGGCTGGCTGGCGGCGCTTGGTGTCGTGGCCGCACTCGCCTATGCCGGGGTGGGGACCGCCGGCTTCGTGCTCTGGCTGTTCATCGCCGCGGCCATCCTGCTCGCCATTCTGGCGCTGGTGTTCAACTAGCCGCGCGGCCGGGCATCGCCCGACTCCCCGAAAATGGCGCATTGCAGCTTGTCCTGCCACAAACAAACCGTGGCAGTGCAGCCCCCCCTGCGCTAGAACGGCCTCGATACGGGGCGGCAGCATGCGTTCGGCCGCCGCCACAACTCCAGGAGGATGCTCATGATCCCTGCAACTCTGGTCGGCGGACTGGTTCTTGGCATCCCGCTGCTGATCGTGTCCTGGTGGTTCCTGCGCCGCAATCGCGCGGTCTACCTGTTCGCCGTTGCGCTGGTCCTGGTGGGCCTTGGCTATCTCGCCGCCACAGGCGCATTGCAGGACATCGGCAACATCTTCGTCGGCGCACCAGAACCCGGCCCCGCTGCCACACCCGCCGCCCAGCCGGCGAACTAGGTCGGGTCCACCCGGCCAAAACCCAAGACTGCGAATGCCAATGTCAGAACTTCTGCTCGAGATCTTTTCCGAAGAAATCCCCGCCCGCATGCAGACGCGCGCGGCCGATGACCTGAAGCGCCTCGTCATCGAGGGCCTGAAGGCGCGCGGCCTGGAGGTGGGCGAGGCCATGAGCTTCGCCACCCCGCGCCGCCTGACGCTGGCGATCGAGAACGTGCCGGCGAAGTCGCCCGCCATTTCCGAAGAGCGCAAGGGCCCGCGCGTCGGCGCACCCGACAAGGCCATAGAAGGATTCTTGAAGGCAGCGGGCCTGGCCTCCATCGACGAGGCCGAGATCGTCACGGATGCCAAGAAGGGCGACTATTACGTCGCAAAGATCGACAAGCCGGGCCGTGCCGCCGCCGAACTCGTTGCCGAGACGGTGCCCGAGGTCTGCGCCAAGTTCCCCTGGCCCAAATCGATGCGCTGGGGTTCCTCGCCCTTCCAGTGGGTGCGCCCGATCCATTCCGTGCTGTGTCTGCTGGGCGGCAAGATCGTGCCGTTCGAAGTCGCGGGGCTCAACAGCGGCGATGCAACGCGCGGGCATCGCTTCCACGGCAGGGACACCATCCATGCCAAGAGCTTCGAGGACTACGGCCGCAAGCTGATGGACGCCAAGGTTCTGCTGCCCGCCTCTGAGCGTCAGGCTGCCATTGCCGAGCAGGCCCGCGACATCGCCAAGGCCGCCAAGCTCGAATGGATCGAGGACGAGGCGCTGGTCGCCGAAAACGCCGGTCTCACCGAGTGGCCGACGGTCTATATGGGTGAATTCGACAAGGCGTTCCTCGATGTGCCGGCCGAATGCCTGATGACGTCGATGAAGCAGCACCAGAAGTGCTTTTCTCTGCGCGACCCCAAGACCGGCAAGCTCGCCAACAAGTTCCTTCTGGTCTCCAACCTGATCCCCACCGACGGCGGCAATGAGATCATCGCCGGCAACGAGAAGGTGATCGCCGCGCGGCTGTCGGATGCCAAGTTCTTCTGGGAGCAGGACCTGAAAAAGCCGCTCGACGAGATGGAGATCGCGCTCGACGGCATCACCTTCCATGAGAAGCTGGGCACGCAGAAGGAGCGCGTCGAGCGCATCGCCGAGCTGGCCCACGAGATCGCGGGCGCCGTCGATGCCGACCCGGATGCCGCCCGCCGGGCCGCGCAGTTGTGCAAGGCCGATCTCGTCTCAGGGATGGTCGGCGAGTTCCCCGAGCTGCAAGGCCTGATGGGCCGCTATTACGCCGAGAAGGCCGGCACCAAGCCTGAGATCGCCCGCGCCATCGAGCTGCACTACAAGCCCAAGGGCGTCTCCGACACGGTGCCGAAGCAGGACGACGGCGACAGCGTCGCGATTGCCGTGGCGCTGGCCGACAAGCTCGACACGCTCGTTGGCTTCTGGGCGATCGGTGAGAAGCCGACCGGCTCCGGCGATCCCTACCAGCTCCGCCGCGCCGCGCTGGGCGTGATCCGCATCATTCTGGAGAACGATTTGCGGGTATCGCTTGGTAAGAAGATCGGGATTGGCGAGCGACTGTTGTCCGACAGTAGCCCTTCGAAGTCATCCGTTGGGCCGGACCTCCTCGCCTTCTTTGCCGACCGCTTGAAGGTCTACCTGCGTGACCAGGGCAAGCGGCACGATC
>CAZDNY010000157.1:0-7318 GCA_964506885.1 uncultured Hyphomicrobiaceae bacterium
GTGGCATCGTTGCCCTGAATATCGGTCGGGTTCGTGACGAAATCAATTCTCGGCGCCAGCCCGCTGCCAGGTGGCGGGCACGGGCCATTTCGGCCTTGCGTGCCGGCCGTGCCCGGATGGTTAACGGGGCGTTAACCGGCGCAGGTCACGATTCGGGTTCTCCACCCGCCCGAGGATCCTGCCCCATGGCCCTGCTTTTCGACGAGCCCCGCACGACGACATCCAGCCTCAACGAAGTAAGGAACGACACCGGCCGAGTCGCGTTCTGCGGCCCTTATGTGCTCTCGGCGATCACGGGCTATTCGATTTCCAAGGTCGAAGACGTTGTGCGTGACCTGCGCGAGGTGCCCGCGGGCCGCAAGCCGATCGTCAAGGGGACGTACACCGAAGAGGTGGCCGAGGCGCTCGCCCGGTTCGGCTACAAGATGAAACCGGTTGCCTCATTCATGCATCTGGCGCGCAAGGAGCGCCCCACCCTGTGGAGCTGGATGCAGAAGCCGCGCAACGCCTGGGCGCACTACATCCTCGCCATTCACAAGGGCAAGGAGGGCCACTGGATCCTCGTGAAGGGTGTGAAGATGTGCGACACCTTCACGGAAGGGCGCTGGACGTTCGTGTGTGACGGTCCGCACCGCGGCTGCCGCATCATGGAAGTCTTCGAGGTCAAGCGGGATCTGGATGCCGATCTCTAGCGCTTCGCAGTTACTTCCACCGCATCGCTTCCGCGGGAGCTCGCTTCATCTGGAATGAGTGGCCGGTGAAGTCGGCGAGCTTGCGGGCGCGGTCCGCTATCTCGCCGGGCGCCACCTTTTGCCAGCCGTCGAGAGCGAAGAGTGCGCCATCCATGGCGATGTATAGCGTGCCGGAGCGGTGCGGTTCGAGCTGCTGGATATCGTGTCCGGCATCCTTCAGCACCTGGGCGATCTCGGCCAGATGCAGGCGTGTTTCCTCGTACCCTGCATTGATCGATGCGATGTCGCGGTTGCAGCGCGGATCGGACTGCTGGAACTGAGAGACACGGAAACTGGCGGGCATCGCCACGTTCTCGACCGGCGTCAGCCCATCCTCGCTCTCGAACAGAACCACCTCGTTGTCGGAGCGGAAGTAGCCGCCGCCGGTCCAATGCCCGTAGGCCGGCCATAGCGCAAGGGCGGAAAACCAGGGCGGGCGCGAGATCGCCGTCCAAACGCCTTCGATGCGGCGAGGGGGATAGCGGCGTGCGCTCTTCTTCGCCGCTTCCGGGTCGGGCTGCAGGTAGCGCGGCAGCTTGCGCTTGGGATGGCGCTTCATGAACGCCTCGGCATCCGCGCGGGTCGGGCCGATCGGCTCGTAAGGCAAAGGATGTTCGCCCTCGTCTCTGTAGCGCCCGACGCGCTCGTGCTCGGGGCGTGAAGCATGATACTGCGCCGCCCAGTAGAGCAGCTTGTCGCCCGACGGGCTCAGATGGCACAGGCGCACGATCCCCTTCATCCACTGGCCGTGGGTGAAGGTGTCGTCCTTGAGGTTCCAATCTATGAGGTGGAAGTGGCGCTTGGGCCCGCGGCGCAGAATGACCGCCTTTGGTGCATTGGCCGCAAAGACCATCTCCAGGCGCGTGCGGTAGGGCTGCGGCGCTTCAATCCTGCCGGCCGGTGTCCCACCATCAGCGGGCATGACGGTTGCGCTCGATGCGACGCGCTTCCCACACATCGAACGCGCGCTGCTCGGCGGGTGTGCACCAGGGATTGCCGTAATAGCCCCAGCGGCCGTTGAGGCGCGTGCAGTCCTTGAGCGGTGCGGCATTCCGCGAGGATCGCCGGTCGTCGGCATCATGGACTGAATGTTTGCCACCGGCGGCCAATGACGAGGTGGGCCATGTCAACACAGCCGCTGCGAACACAAGCATGAGCGGCTTGGCGCGGGTCTTCAACAGAGGCGGCATCAGTCTCGAGCCTCCACGTTAACGCTGGATGCGGCGGGCGGAACACACGCATGCGTGCGGCGGAACCTGGACTGCATGCCGTTCGTTCTCATTTCAGATATCAATCATCAAGAGATAGACCCATGACTCTGTCAACACTTCTGATCATCATTCTCATCCTCGCGCTGATCGGCGCGCTGCCAAGTTGGGGCTATAGCCGTGGCTGGGGTTATGCGCCGTCGGGCATCATCGGCACGATCCTGATCATTCTTTTGATCCTGGCGCTGCTTGGCCGGGTGTAATTTTGTGCTTTGAGTGTGTGCCGAGGGGCGGTGCTCACGCGCCTCGAGTGAAAAGACCCGCGTCTTGCGACACGGGTCTTTGCGAGCAGAATCGATCTGGATATCGCCTTTGCGGCAGACCTAGTCCTTGGCGCGCTCGACGTAGGATCCGTCGGCCGTCATGACGACCACGCGCGTGCCCGCACCGATGTGCGGCGGGACCATGATCTTGGCGCCGTTCGCCAGGATGGCCGGCTTGTAGGACGAAGAAGCCGTCTGGCCTTTTACCACCGGATCGGCCTCGACGATCTCCAGCGTCACGCGCTGCGGCAGTTCGATGGCGATCGGGTTGCCCTCGTGCAGCGACAGTTTGCAGGTCATACCCTCCTGCAGCCACTGGGCCTGATCACCGCAGACATCCTTGGAGACGAGGATCTGGTCATAGGTTTCGGGATGCATGAACGTGTACCCGGTCTCATCTTCATAAAGGTAGTTGTAGTCGACCTCTTCGACGAAGGCGCGCTCGACCTGGTCGGTGGTGCGGTAGCGCTCGGTCAGCTTGATGCCGTCAGCGATGCGACGCAGCTCCAGGTGCGTCACCGGGGTGCCCTTGCCGGGGTGGATGTTCTCAGCCGAGATGACCACGGCGAGTTTGCCGTCGAGATCCAGGACATTGCCCTTGCGGACCTGGCTGGCGATGATTTTGACCACGGGCGCGTACTCCAAAGATTGAAAGCTTTTCTGGTCAGGGCTGGCAAGGCTTGCGCTCAGGGCCCCAATCGGACAGATTCGGCCCGGTTCATAGCCTTTCTGGGGCTCCAGGCCAAGTGCGGTTGCCGCACTGCCGCCCAATGCCCTTCGGCAGCCCCACGTCGATCATGAGAAAACTTGGCGTCCGGCTGACCTCGCGCCCTCCCCTCAAGGACCATCATGTACGATACTCCGCCAACTTCGCCCTGGTGGGACCGTGACCGCCACGCCGACCGCCGTCCCTTCCTTAAGGCGCGCGGGCGGATCAAGGCCGCGATTCGGGCGTGGTTCGAGGGGCAAGGGTTCATCGAGGTCGAAACGGGCTGCCTGCAGATCTCACCGGGTAATGAGACCCATCTGCATGCCTTCAAAACGGAGGCGATCGGGCCCGACCTCAGTCGCCGCCCGCTCTATCTGCACACCTCGCCTGAGTTCGCCTGCAAGAAGCTGCTGGCCGCGGGCGAAGAGAAGATCTTCACGTTCGCGCCGGTATTCCGCAACCGCGAGCGCGGGCGGCTGCACAGCCCTGAGTTCACGATGCTGGAATGGTACCGGGCCGATCCCGGCACGTGCCAGTCCCACTATGAGATTTTGTGGGAGGACTGCGCGGCGTTGCTTAAGATTGCTGCCGATGCAGCAGGCGCGGAGCGATGGACGTTCAACGCACGCCACTGCGATCCTTCGAAGTGGCCCGAGCCGATCTCGCTCGACCAAGCTTTCGAATGTTATGCCGGTATCCATCTGCTCGATGATGCATTCTGCGACGGGTATCCGGACCGAGACGGCTTTGCGCAAGCGGCGCATGAGAGCGGGATCAAAATCGCGGCAAACGATACATGGTCCGATATATTCACGCGCGTACTGGTGGAGCGCATCGAGCCGATGCTGGGGGGCTCGTCGGAGACTGCGCATAGTGCCGTTATCCTGCACGCCTACCCCGCACCCGAAGCGGCTCTGGCACGCCGTTCGCCAACGGACCCGCGCTTGGCCGAACGCTTCGAGCTTTATGCCTGCGGCGTGGAACTCGCCAACGGCTTCGGCGAACTCAACGATGCAGCCGAGCAGCGCCGCCGTTTCGAGGCTGATATGCACGAGAAGGAGCGCATCTACGGTGAGCGCTATCCGATCGACGAGGATTTCCTCGCTGCCCTCCACCAGATGCCGCCGGCCGTCGGCTGCGCCATGGGTTTCGACCGGCTCGTCATGCTCGCAACGGGCGCGCAGCGTATCGACGATGTCATCTGGACGCCCATGGCCACGGAACCTGCTCCATTGGAAAACAACAAAGCAACCCACGACATGAAGAGCCAGCCTCTCGCATGACCCGTCTGCCGACGACACTGCGCACCGCTGCCGACCTCGCCGCGGCCGGTTTCATCGGAGACGATGAGCGTGCTGCGGTCGATGCCGTTGGTGCGCGCTATGCGATCGCCATAACGCCGGCGATGACGGCGCTGATCGAAGCGGGCGAACCAGACGATCCCATTGCGCGCCAGTTCGTTCCCTCCCCGGCCGAACTGGTCACGACCCGCGACGAGCTGCATGACCCGATCGGGGATGACGCGCACAGCCCCGTCAAAGGCATCGTGCATCGCTACCGCGATCGCGTGCTGTTGAAGCTTGCCAATGTCTGCCCGGTCTATTGCCGCTTCTGCTTCCGGCGCGAAACGGTGGGTCATGGCGAAGAGGCTGCGCTGGGGGGCGACGATCTCGCCGCTGCCCTCGCCTACATCGCGAGCCGTCCGGAGATCTTCGAGGTGATCGTGACCGGCGGCGATCCCTTGATCCTGTCGCCGCGGCGGATTGCTGAGGTGACGCGGGCGCTGGGTGCAATCGGCCATGTGCAGGCGATCCGCTGGCACACGCGCGTGCCCGTGGTGGCGCCGGAGCGCGTGACGGCGGAACTGCTGGGCGCGCTCTCGGCTTCAGGCAAGGCGGTCTGCGTGGCCGTGCATGCCAACCACGTGCGCGAACTGACGGCGACGGCGCGTGCGGCATTGGCGCGGCTGGCCGACGGCGGGATCATGCTTGTTTCGCAGACAGTCCTGCTCAGGGGCGTCAACGATGACGTGACGACGCTGGAAGAGCTGTTGCGGGCGCTGATCGCCTGCCGCGTCAAACCCTACTACCTGCATCATGGCGATCTGGCACCGGGCACGAGCCATTTCCGCACCACGCTTGAAGATGGTCAGCGCCTGATGGCGCAACTGCGCGCCTGCCTGTCGGGGTTGGCGATGCCGACCTATGTGCTCGACATCCCGGGCGGATACGGGAAGGTGGCGATTGATGCCCGGCACATCGGAGCTATCGATCCGGTGACCGGAGAGCGTCGCGTGAAAGACCCGTGGGGCCGCACGCACATCTACCGCGACCGCGCTGATGGTAGTGTTGCCTGAGGCGCGAGCCAGTGCGGTCGACCGCCTTCCTCTCCTGCTCAAGCGGCCGACTTGCCGTAGTAGAGCATGGAGGCGTGTTCGGCCTCGGCGAAGAACAGCCAGCGTTCCATGACGAGTCCGACGGCCATCAGCACGACCGCCAGTAGCGCCAGCACGATGTTGAAAACGCCTCCACCAAGCAACATGATCACGCTCAGAACGGCTGGAATGACGAAGGCCAGTGCGACCGAGATGCGACGGATCTTGTTGGCGTGCTTGCGGGCCACCGAGTAGCCCATCTCGCGCATGACGAAATTGGCCATGGTGTGAGGCGGATCGAGCGGACGGACGGTGCCGAGATTGCCAAGGCCGGTCGCCTCGGCGACGGTGTAGCGCGGCTGCTCCTGGAAAATGCGCATCCAGTAGAGCGTTTTCATGCCCCAGCCGGCGGTCAGTCCGATAATTGAAATCCACACGGCCCAGACCGGAACAGACTCGAAAATCGCGAGCAGAGCGGTCAGCAGGACGGCACCCGAGGCCAGACCCAGCACGATGTAGTTGGGCGCGGTCAGCGGCTGGTTCCATTGACGGATCGTCGGCAGTGAGGCGTAGATCATGCCGGTGGTGTAAAGCGTGATCAGAGCCAACACCGACATGATGAGACCTGCAACCGCCACGATGCCGCCGGTCTCGCCGAAGCGGTCCCAGCCGATGGCGAAGACGAGCGCCGGCGCGAAGGTCGCGGTGGCGGCAACACCCTCGCGCGACAGCCACGATGAGCGCCACTGGGAGAAGGCGCGCCATGCGCGTTCGGGGCGGCCGAGGTGGAAGGTCGAGGACAGCAGGCCGACGGTCAGCAGGGCGAGGCCCAGGCCGACCGAGAAGTATCCAAACGAGGACGAGGCCGGCAACAGGCCCAGCGCGTTGGCAAGGCCCAGCCAGAACAGGAGCCCCAGGCCGGCGCCCGACGAGGTCGTGAAAAAGATCACCGAATAAGCGGGATGCATCGCGTTTCTCCTTGCCGGCTCAGCGCGTCAGCATCTTGTCGGCCCACTTGAAGAGCCGATCGAGCTTGGAACCGTCTGCCGTTACCGGACCGCGCTGGGCTGCGGCCTGGGCATCGGCGTTGGTCACGGCGTCGCGGCGCGGACGCGGCGGCAGGTACTTGTTGACCGGCTTGTAGCCGATGCCCGGCAGCAGGTCATAACCGCCGCGCTCCTTGGAGAGCTTGGACACGTTGCTTTCGGGATCGGCGAAATCGCCGAAGTGACGCGCGCCGGTCGGACAGGCGCGCACGCACGCCGGGATGCGGTCCTCCTGCTTGAGGTGTGTGTTGTAGATGCGGTCGACGCACAGCGTGCACTTCTTCATCACGCCCTCGGCGTAATCGTACTCGCGCGCACCGTAGGGGCAGGCCCACGAGCACAACTTGCAGCCGATGCACTTGTCGGGGTCGACCAGGACGATGCCGTCTTCCTCGCGCTTGTAGGATGCTCCGGTCGGACACACGGTGACGCAGGCGGGCGTCTCGCAGTGCAGGCAGGAGCGGGGGAAATGAACCGTGCGGGAGTGGTCGGGCGTGCTGACCTCGTAGGAGTGGATACGATTGAGCCAGGCGCCGTTTGGATCGCGGCCGTAGGGATCGATATCGGACAGCGGTGCGGAGTAGCCGGCCGTGTTCCATTCCTTGCAACTCGTCGCGCAGGCCTGGCAGCCGACACAGATGTCGAGATCGATGAGGAGGCCGAGCTTCTTGGCTGTCTTCTCGGGCAGCGTGGTCATCAGCGCCGCTCCATCGGGGCCGCGTTGGGCGCCGTCACCATGAGGTCTCCTTCCCGCGCCCTGCGGCGCTCGTTCGTTCTTGCCCGCACTTAGCGGCGCGGATGGTGGTCTCTGGCGGTGAACCGCCTTAGCACCCCAGTTCGTTGCTGGCCGATCGCGCTCGGGTGGTGGCCTGTGCCGCGCACGGATCAAAAATCAAAACATTCGCGTATTTGAATACTTCTGATCTC
>CAZDNY010000158.1:0-7301 GCA_964506885.1 uncultured Hyphomicrobiaceae bacterium
CGGCTGTTGGGTGTGGATGCTTGGGAAAATTGCACCCTGTTCGACGTCACCCATATGCCGCAGAATATGCCGGTCGAAGAACTCGAGCGGCAATTTCATGCGCTGATCGCGAACCTCTACTCCGAGGAATCCGTCGCGCGCAGGAAGGCCGCTTTCCGCCAGCACATGAAGGACGGACGAAGGGGCAGACAAATGCGAAAGGACCGCAAGGATATCTGATGCCCACCCTCTATTTCGCCTATGGCTCCAACATGCTGGCCGAACGGATCGCGCGCCGGTGCGCCTCGGCACGCGTCATTGGCCGCGCCACCTTGCCGGCACACACTGTCGCCTTTTCCAAGATCGGCCGCGACGGCACCGGCAAGGCCACACTGGTCGCTGCCGGCGACGCGGTCACGGCGCACGGGGTCGTCTTCGAAATGAGCCGCGATGACATCGCAACGCTCGACCGGATCGAAGGCCGGGGACGCGGCTATCACCGCATCGAGCGCGCCAGTCTCAATCTCAGTGTGTGTGGTTCGCTGACCGAGGCGACGACGTACATCGCCGAGCCCCGGCATATCGACCCGGACCTCGCGCCCTTCGATTGGTACCGGAATCTGGTCTTGGCGGGCGCGGTGAGCCACGGCCTGCCCCAAGACTATTGTGCGTGGCTCAAGGCCCACCCGGTTCGTGCCGACGACGATGCGCAACGCGCAACCCGGCTCGAAGCTCTCGACATACTGG
The DNA here is from genome assembly GCA_964506885.1 of uncultured Hyphomicrobiaceae bacterium. Lineage (GTDB taxonomy): Bacteria > Pseudomonadota > Alphaproteobacteria > Rhizobiales > Hyphomicrobiaceae > JAEUMD01. The sequence continues at coordinate 727 of CAZDNY010000158.1, forward strand.
CGGCGGTGCCGGGCCTTCTCAGTGGGCCCGGTTGACGCAGAACGTGATCACCTCGCGCATCGCCTCGCGCTCGGACGAATCGGGGAACACGCCGAGCGCATCGCGTGCGATCGTTCCATAGGTGCGCGCCCGCTCCATCGTCGCCTCGATGACCTTGTGCTTTTTCATCAGCGCGATGGCGTGCTCCAGGTCCCCGTCCTCGATTTTGCCCTCCGCAATCGTGCGGTTCCAGAACGCGCGCTCTTCCGCCGAGCCACGCCGGTAGGACAGGATCACGGGCAGCGTGATTTTACCCTCGCGGAAATCATCGCCGACCGATTTACCAAGCCGCAGCGCGTCGCCCGAATAGTCGAGCGCGTCGTCGACGAGCTGGAACGCGATGCCGAGGTTCTTGCCGTAGGATCGGAGCGCCTCGAGTTCCTGCGCCGGCCTCTCCGCGATGGCAGCGCCTGATTCCGCCGCGCCGGCAAACAGCGCTGCAGTCTTCGCATCGATGATGGCGAGATAGGCATCTTCTGTCGTCGCCGTGTTCTTGGCGGCTGCGAGCTGCATCACTTCGCCTTCCGCGATGACCGCTGCCGCATTCGACAGGATCCGCAGCACCGGCAGCGAACCCACATCGACCAGCATGCGGAACGCCTGGCCGAGCAGGAAGTCGCCGACCAGAACGCTCGCCTGGTTGCCCCAGATCATGCGCGCGGCCTTCTTGCCGCGGCGTATGTCGCTCTCGTCCACGACGTCGTCGTGCAGCAATGTGGCGGTGTGCATGAATTCCACCGCCGCGGCCACGCGGATGTGCGCCTTGTCCCGATAGCCGACGAGCTTCGCCGCCGCGATCGTCATCATCGGACGCAGCCGCTTGCCGCCTGACACGATCAGGTGGTGCGCGAGATCGGGGATCATGTCGACGTCCGAGATCGCCTTGTCGAGGATGATCCGGTTGATACCTTCCATGTCCTCCGACACGAGGTCGAGGAGAGGTTTCAGGCTTTCCGCGGGATCGCGGGCGCCTTCGAGCGGAACTACGAGACCCAAGGGCTATTCCTCGTTCGCTTGCAAATCGATATGGAACGCATTCCAATAGCGCATACGGGGGGCACCTTAGAGGCACTTTTGCCACCGCGCATCAGAAACTTGGTTTATGGAACGGGGGAATTGGTGCGGGAACTGATTAGGACGAATGATCGCGTGCTTCTGTCCTTTGTCGAATCACTACTGCGGGACGCGGGCATACCAACACTCATGGCCGACACCAATATGAGCGTTCTGGAAGGCTCGATCGGCGTTTTTCCGCAGCGCCTTCTCGTCGACAGCGATAGTTATGATCAGGCCTGCCGCCTGTTGCGCGATGCGGATCTGGGCCAGTGGATCAAGAGCCGTGACTGAGGCACCCGGCGATATGGACGATTGCGCCGTGACACGCGATGCGTTCCTGGGCGGGCAGGTGATGCTCGTCCAGCCCGCGCGCGGCTACCGTGCGGGCATCGATGCGGTCTTCCTGGCGGCAACCGCCCAACCGCAACCTGAGCGGACTGAGCAGAGGATTCTCGATGCAGGTGCAGGCGTCGGCACCGTCGGCCTGCTCGCCGCCTGGCGACTGCGCAAGCAGGTCGATGTGCATGTCACGCTGCTCGAGCGCTCAACCGGGCTTGCAGCGCTTGCCGGTCGCAATGTCCGGGACAATGGCTTCGCCGGTATCGCCCGTGTCGTCTGCGCCGACCTGCTGGGGCCCAGCACCGAGCTGGAGGCGCACGGCGTCCACCGCGAAAGCTTCGATCTCGTGCTCGCCAATCCTCCCTACCATGTCGATGCGCGCGGCACGCCGTCGGGCGATGCCGTAAAGGCGGGTGCCCACGCCATGGGCGAAGACGATCTGGAGCGTTGGGCACGTGTCTTGGCGCGCCTCACCCGCCCGGGCGGAGAGGTGGTCGTTGTGCACAAGGCGGAGGCCATGGGCCAGCTTCTGTCGGTGCTCGCGCCGCGCTTCGGTGGCCTGCGCGTGATGCCGCTCTACCCCCGCGCCGGTGCGCCGGCCAGTCGTATCCTTGTGAAAGGTGTCAAGGGTTCGCGCGCGCCACTGATTCTGCTTCCCGGCACCCCCTTGCACGGCGAAGGCAACGCGTTCACGCCCGCAGCAACCGCGGTATTGCGCTTCGGTGCGGGCTTGTGCTTGTGACGAAGGCCCACCACGTCACGGTGCAGACAATCGGAGACGATCGAAGATGAGACTGTTCAATCGCGGACCGCGCGTGCCAGTTCTGCGTTTTTCCGGGCCGATCGGCATGGCAACGCCCCTCAAGCCGGGGCTGACGAGCGCTTCGGTCGCTTCGGGATTGCGCAAGGCCTTCACCATGTCGAAGACGCCCGCCGTCGCGATTGCGCTCAATTCACCAGGCGGCTCGCCGGTCCAGTCGAGTCTTATCTTCAAGATGATTCGCCAGCACGCCGAAGAGCAGAAGAAGAAGGTCTACGTCTTCTGCGAGGATGTGGCCGCCTCCGGCGGTTATTATCTCGCGATCGCCGGCGACGAAATCTACGCCGACGCATCCTCCATCGTCGGCTCGATCGGCGTCATCTCGGCAACGTTCGGCTTCGACAAGGCAATCGAACGCCTTGGCATCGACCGCCGCGTCTATACCGCGGGCGAGAACAAGGGCGCGCTCGACATGTTCCAGAAGGAGAAGGCCGACGACGTGGAGCGTCTCAAGGCGCTGCAGCGCGACGTGCATGACGCCTTCATAGGTGTCGTGAAGGATCGCCGCGCCGGCAAGCTGAGCGGCCCGGACACGGAACTCTTCTCCGGGGCCTTCTGGTCGGGGCCCAAGGCGCTGGAATACGGCCTCATCGACGGCATAGCAGACATGCGCTCCAAGATGCGCGAACTGTTCGGGGACAAGGTGCGCCTCGAGGCCGTCCCCCTGTCGAAAGGGGGGCTTCTGGGCCGCCTGCGCCGTCTGCCGTCGTTGTCGGCCCACGTCGATGTCGCGACGTCGCGAGCAGCCGCTTCGGGCGGCGGCCTTGCTTTGGCCGAGGATCTGGTGTCCGCTATCGAAGCCCGGGCGCTCTGGTCGCGTTACGGGCTTTGAGGCCGTTGGCGTTTGCGCGCCGCTGCGGTCGGATGGATGCGCGGGGCGGTCCGGGGCCCTCCTGACGCACCTTCACAGTTGGCGAGGTGATCTGATGCCTCAATTTCTGGTATTGCTCTTGGCCGGCGCTGGTGCCGTCGCAGGAGCCCGCTGGGCCGCCAAGCAGCTCGACAAGATGGCCGACGAAGCGCGTCGCATGGCCGATGAAGCCGAGCGAAAGGCCGAAGCCGCCCGCTCTGGCAAGGCCCGCGATCTGGGCACCCTGGAATACGATTCCGCCACCGGCCAATACCGTCCCAAGACGCGCTGAAGCGGTGGCAATTGTCGTCGATGGTCCGGCAACGGCGCGCCGCCCGGCCGCTGAAATGGGGCTTTGCCCCGGCCTGTCCTGTGACCAAGCCGCACATAATGCGCCGGCCGTCATCAGTGCGATTGACTTGTGCGCCGCAACATGAGACACGAAGGCTTCCGCGACACCAGCGGATTCGGCGCTACAGCCGCGTGAAGGGTGCAACCCGGTCCCGGACCTTGAATGGTCGGCGGCGACGAGCACCCTCCAGTTGAGCATCCCGATCGAAAAAACGGCGCACCCGGACACGCGAGGCGCGCCCCTCTGGATGAAGCCCGCTGGCTGCGCGGGCCGGTGCTGTGCGCCGGCGCGCCCGCTCTGGGGCACGACGTGAAAGACATATCCCTTGACGAAATTTTCCCAACTCGGTCTGGCCGACCCGGTCCTGCAGGCACTTGCCGATGAAGGCTACGAGACCCCCACCCCGATCCAGGCACAGGCCATCCCCGCCGTGTTGAACGGCGCCGACCTGCTCGGCATCGCCCAGACCGGAACCGGCAAGACCGCCGCGTTCGCGCTGCCGCTCCTGACCCGCATTTTCAACGACAAGCGCCCCGCCCCGCGGCGTGGTGCGCGCGTACTCGTTCTGTCGCCCACCCGCGAGCTTGCCGCCCAGATCGGCGAAAGCTTCCGCACCTATGGCCGCCGCATGGGTGTGTCGGTCGCCGTCGTCTTCGGCGGCGTCGCCCACAAACCGCAGATCGATGCGCTGTCGAAGGGCGTCGACGTTCTCGTCGCCACGCCCGGCCGCCTCATCGATCACATGGAGACCGGCGCCGTCACGCTCGAGGCCGTCGAGGCATTCGTGCTCGACGAAGCCGATCAGATGCTCGACCTGGGCTTCGTCCGCCCGATCCGCCGCATCGTCTCCAAGCTGCGTGCGCGCCGCCAGAACCTGTTCTTCTCCGCGACCATGCCGCACGAAATCGCAGCACTTGCCGCAGAGCTGCTGCACGAGCCCGTCCGCGTGCAGGTGACGCCCGTCGCCACCACCGCCGAGCGCGTCACGCAGCGGGTCATTCACATCGAGGCAGGCAAGAAGCGGCCCTTCCTGGTCGATCTGTTCGCCGATCCGGCGATGCGCCGCACGCTGGTATTCACGCGCACCAAGCGCGGTGCCGACCGGGTCGCGCGCCATCTCGATGCCGCAGGGATTCCGGCAGCCGCCATCCACGGCAACAAGAGCCAGCGTCAGCGCGAAGTGGCATTGGACGCCTTCCGCAATGCCAAGACGGGTGTGCTTGTCGCAACCGACATCGCCGCGCGCGGCATCGACATCGACGGCGTCACGCATGTCGTCAACTTCGAGCTGCCCGAGGTCCCGGAAGCCTATGTTCATCGCATCGGCCGCACGGCGCGCGCCGGCGCGGAGGGAATGGCGATTTCCCTGTGCGATGTCGCCGAGCGCGACCTGTTGCGCGCCATCGAGCGCGTGACGCGTCAGCAGATCCCCGCCGAAGACCGCCGCAACGATCCATCGATCGTCGCCGAGGTGATCGTGCGCACGCCGCATGCAAACGGCAATCGTGGTCGCTCCGGCCGCCCGATGCGCGGCAAACCCGGGGCATCCCCGTCTGCCGACGCCGGTGAGCGTCGCAATGATAACGCCAAGCGCCCGCGCAATGGGTCCGCCCACAAGCATCACGACAAGGCGCGCGATGCCAGCGCCGGGACATCCGGCGCGCGCCGCCGCGATGATCGCGCGCCGGACGGTGATCGCACGCCGTGGACCAACGAGCCTCGCCGTCGCGACGAGCGCAGATCGGCACAGCCGGAAAATACCAATGCCAAGCGCGGTGACCGCCACGCCGGCGGCCGCAATTTCTCGGGCAGAAGGGATGCCAGGTCGGCCACCGATGCCAGCCCCGCCGGCACCCGGCGCACAGATGGCGCTTCGGTTGCTCATGTGTTCGCCGCGATCGACAATCCCAAACGCGGCGCGAAGGCAAATGGCAGCGCTCACCCAAAGCCGCACCGCAAAGGCGGCGCCGCGAAGTCGGCAGGCCATCACGCTGGCCAGGACAGCGCGGTTCAGCGCAATGGCGGCCAGCGCCGCCGGCGTCGCAACACCAGCCAGCAGCGCCGTCTCGAGACGGCGTGAACGGCACGGCTTATCCGCGTCCCAAAGGCGCGGGTAAAGATGAGACTGCCGGGGCGCCGCGGCTGTAGATCATGCGATCTCCGACCGCACGCACAACGACAGCAAAAGTGAAAGCGGGCAAGCGTGATAAGGGCGCATGAATGCGCCACCGCCCGGACCTGGATGCAATCTTCAATGATGTGAGGAGTGATCATGGCACGCAAGAAACCGACGGCCAAAGCCGAGTTCGTCCTGTTCAACGTCACCTATGAGGACGGCACCGTCACCTCGAACCGCCGTGTGCCCGGCGACATTCTGGGCGGCCTCGACGGTGATGCACCCGCGCTCGAGGTTATCGAGGAGCAGGATCGCGAAATCGCCGAGCGGTCCGGCAAGTCGCGCGGGCCCATCAAGTCGATCGAACGCGTCAACGCAAAGAAGGCCAAGGCCAACGCGAAGGCCGCCTGAGTATGCGATACTTCACATGAGCAGAGGAGCGCCGCGCATGAGCCGATGCGCGGCGCTTATCGTATATCGATTTCACAGTCGCAATCAGCGGACCCGCTGACAGCGAACATGCTTGCCGTATCCTTTTTTCCATGCGCGCCGCAGCTCGTTGAGGCAGCGGTTTTTCGCCTTGTTGCAGGCCCAGCTCTTCTTTGCGGCCGTGGCGTAGCCGTCGATATGGTAGTCCGGGAAGTTCTTGAAGGTATCGAAGCCCTTGTAATAGCACTCTGCGCGCGCGTGGGCAGCGCTTGAAGCCAGGCCCAGGCCTGTGGCGATCGTGAGGGCTGCGGCTGAGGCCGCCAGGACAGCGCGTGTCCGCTTCATCGCAATGCTCCCTGTTTCATGCGGCCATACAGGCGCGGCCGCTTCCAGCCCTTTGTCGCAGTCACGCGCCATCAGGTTCAGGGGCAGGGAAGTATTGCGTCTATTCTGGTCTTGCGGCGGTTCACGCCGCTGACACCGCGCCCAGTTCGCTGAACGAGATCAGCCTCTTGCGCTCCGCGTCCCACAGCTTCAGCTTGATCAGCGAGAAGCTCCGGCCCAGCGTGATGCG
>CAZDNY010000159.1:0-7295 GCA_964506885.1 uncultured Hyphomicrobiaceae bacterium
CCCGAGATTCTCGATCACTCGAGCCACCCACCCCGCCTGCGTGTGCGCATCCGCGCGCGCGATATCGTCCTCGCCTTGAAGCCCCCCGAGGATACCAGTGCGCTCAACATCCTGCCGGCGGTCGTCCAGCAGATCGGCAGCCAGGACGGTGCCATCGTCGACGTGGCCATCCGCTGCGGCGAGGACAACCTGCTGGCCCGCATCACGCGGCGGTCGTTGAACAGGTTGGCCCTGGAACCCGGCAAACCCTGCTATGCGATGCTGAAGTCGATTGCCGTGGCGCGCCGCGATGTCGGAATTCTGACAACCAAGGACTGACGTCGGCGCTGGCGACCGTCCCTGACCGGCCACAGATTGCGTGTCGGGATCGAATTGTTTGACAGAACCTGTGATTCTGGGCCCTTCTGGCCTTGATCCCGCTTTGCTGCAGTGCGAAAACCCGACCACCGTCGCATTGCACCACCGTCGCACATGGTGTTGGCTCGGATCAGTTGCGGGGGGCGGACAGGCGCTTGGCGCCGTGCGGACGATGTTCGCAAATATTCCGAGCAATCAACGTCTTGAGAAACAAGGGAGCCGTGAACCCGGCTATGAACAATCCGGTTTTGATCGAGGTGACGCGTGGCCCCCTGGTGGAGAGCTTCCACAACGGTGCGCTCGCCGTGGTCACGCCGGACGGCACCAGCGTAGCGGCACTGGGCGACATCACCCGCCCGGTTTTTCCACGCCCCGCCATCAAGGCGCTGCAGTGCCTGCCGTTGATCGAGTCGGGTGCGGCGGACCACTATCACTATGGCGCGCCCGAGATCGCGCTCGCCTGCGCCTCCCACACCGGCACCCCGCGCCATGCCGAACTGGCCAAGAAGATGTTGGCCGACGTGGGTCTTGGCGAAGCAGCCCTCGGCTGCGGCGCTCACATGCCGCTTGGCTCGTCCGCGCAAAAGGCGCTGATCCGCTCCGGCCACGAGCCGAGCCAGTTGCACAACAACTGCTCGGGCAAGCACGCCGGCATGCTGGCCACGGCCAGGCATCTGGGCGGGCCGCTCGATGGCTATTGGAAGCCTGACCATCCGGTGCAGCGGCGTGTGCATGCGACGCTGTGCGAACTGACAGGCCTCCCGCTCGGCCGTGAGGTCATGGGCATCGATGGCTGCTCGCTGCCCAACTGGGCGATGCCGCTGTCGAGTCTGGCGCGCCTGTTTGCAACCCTTGTGACCATGAACGGCATGGGCCCCGATCGCCGCCGCGCCGTCAGGCGCATCCTGGAATCGTGCTGGGCCGAGCCTGAACTGGTTGCCGGCCCCGGCCGCGCCGACACCGTCGTCATGCGCAAGCTGCCTGGACGCATTTTCATGAAGACAGGCGCTGAAGGTGTCTACGCCGGTGGTTTCCCGGAACTGGGTCTGGGCTTCGCGATCAAGATCGACGATGGCACCACGCGCGCCTCCGCCGGTGCTGTCATCGCGCTGGTCGAGCGCGTCATTCCTGAAGCTCAGGGCCTCATGGCACGCCGCACGGTGAAGACCTGGCGCGGCATGGAAGCTGGAGAGATTCGCGCCGCCGCCCCGCTCGAGCGCGCGCTCGACAAGCTGCAGGCGGCCATCAAGGTATCGGTCTGACTGATCCGCTGTCCCGGCCCACGGGACATGCAACGCGAAGGGACGCGTCGGCGCGATCGCCCGCCCTTTGTTAGCGTCCGCGCTCGTTAGCGCGCCGCACGGTGCATGAAGCCTACACCGCCATGTTCTTCTCGACGATCACGCGCCCCGATGTCGCGACGCTCTCCCGCGCCAGATCCGGACCATGCACGCGCCCCAGATCCATCGCCCGGATGGCACCATCGCTGGCGCCCGAGATCACGTTGCCGGTCACCAGACACGCACCTGCCGCCGTGTCCGAGCTGATCGCGATCCCCACGCGCGCTTCCCGGATCAGATTGCCGGTCGCGATCACATCGCGCATGTAGCGCCCCCAGCCGATGACGATGCCGGCTGTCGGTGCGTTCTCGATCGTGTTGCCCGTGACGCTGGCATCTGCTTCGACCGAGATGCCTTCGCCGCGCTTGTCGACCGGTTCGGCCTCGCGCCGCTTCAGGTTGCGGATCAGGTTGCCCTGCACGACCGCCAGCCGCCCGCCGACATTGAAGTTCGTGACCGAGATTCCGGCGGCCGCGTCGTCGACAAGGTTGGAAGAGATCACAGCCCCTTCGAACCCGAACTCCGCATAAAGCGCCACCTCGCCGATCCGCTGGCACGAGTTGGCCAGGATCTGGATGTTGGAGGCTGCATTGCCGCGCACCGCCGAGTAGGCGCAATCGACGATCCGATTGCCCTCGACCAGCACGCTGCCGGCACGAAACACATTGATGCCGTTGCCGTTCTGCCCGCTGCCGCCGGATTTTGATTCGATCCGCGCTATGCGGTTGCGCGCCACGATGGTGCCGTCCTCGCCGATGATCGAGCGCCACACCTGGATGCCGTTGTTGCCGCAGTCGGTGATTGTGTTGTCGGTGATGTCGAGGCCGGTGGAGTCGCGCGCAAACACGGCCGCGTCCGCAATCACGGAAAACCGTGACAGGTAAATGCGTCCGCCGCAGCCTTCCAGCGCCACACCGCGCCCGCCACTGGCCGCAACATCGATCCGGCAGAGGGTGACATCGCGACAGCTCTGCAAGGCAATGAGCGCATTTGCAGGCGTGCCGATGTCCAGCACGCCGCCATCGAGCGAGAGGTCCTGAAGGCTGACGCGGTCGGCATCTTGCGCCAACAGCAGTGCGCCGGGGCGCGCCAGCGCCAGCGTAGCGGCACCCTGCATGCCGCTGATAACAGTGCCCGCGCGCAGCCGCACGCCGACCGCGCGATAGCGCCCCGGCGCCAGCAGCAACGGCACACGCTGCTCGGCGGCCTGATCGACCGCGGCCTGCAAGCGTGCGCTCTGATCCTCGGCGGAATCGGGAATGAGGCCGGCGTCCATCGCCGTCATGGCTCGCGCGGGATCGATACCGGGCGGCGGGGGTGACACAGATTGGGCCAGCGCGGGACGCGCACCCGCCACCGCGCCCAGTGTGGCCGTTCCCAGGCCGGCACTGCCCAATCCCAGTCCGGCTGCGAGAAGTCCGCGCCTGTTCACCGTCATTGCGATCGCTCCGTCGTGTCTGAAACCGGGACGAAGCAAGTCGCGCGCCACACGAACTCAGCATGCAGCGGCCGCATTAACCATGTGCATCAGGTCTCGGCGGGGGGGCGGCCAGTCCGATGCCGGTGCGCACGATCATCAGTTCCTCGAGGGCGCACTCCAGGATCGCCAGTCCGCCGGCGACCGCAGTCCCCCAGGAAAGAGGCGCACGTCGATCGGGTGACACAGTCGCCGCAGCGCTCTCGGTCAACTGCGTCGGGATGTGCACGAACCCGGCGAGCGCCGCAGGTTCGGCCGCAGCCGCCCGCTGAAGACTGTCGTAGAGAACGGCGTTGCACAGATAGGCGCCCGCGTCGTCCGAGGCGCTTGCCCGGACGCCGATCGCATCGAGCCGTGCCGTGATCCGTTCGATCGGCAGCGTCGAAGCGCACACGGCAGGCCCACCGGCGCGGCGCTCATGCGACAGTGGCGTCAGCCCGGCGGCATCGGGGTCCATGCGACAGTGATTGCGCCCGATCGCCTCCAGTTGCAGACCGTCCGTATCAGCCGACACGCCGAAATGCACCGCGATGTCGGGCCGGAACGTGTCCCAGAGCCAGCAGAGCTTGTCCGGTCCCGCACGCCATTCCGTCGGCAGCACCGAGGGCTCGATGATATGCCCGGGCCAGCGCCCGCGTGATGCCCGCGCCAGCAACCCCGCAAGACGCGCGGAGTTGTTCACAGGCACGCCCGGGAACGGGCCGAAACCTGTGATCAGGATCCGCAGCGGGTGGCTCTCGTCCATGTCGGTCCGTTGCAGGTGGCCCAGTGACGAATACTACGGCGACCGATCAACTCCGCGCGCCGCCAAGTCCCATCAAGTCCAGTATGCGCTCGACCGCGAGCGTCGGCAGCAGGCGCCCGTGGCGTACGTCGTCTTCGAGGCCGGGAAGGGCTTCGGCAACGCGCGGATTGGATCGCAGCGCCTCCATCAGGCGATCTTCCAGCATGTCATGCATCCAAGACAAGGCCTGCGTTCGCCGCCGCTCCGCGAATTCCCCTGTCGCCGTTGTCTTCTGGCGATGTTCTTCGATCTGTGTCCAGAGTGTGTCGAGGCCGATGTTCGTACGTCCCGAAATCGTCACGACGGGCGGTCTCCAGGTCGCAGACTGCGGCGTCAGGATCGAAAGCGCTGCACGGTATTCGGCTGCTGCCGCTTCTGCGCGGGCAACGTTGTCACCGTCCGCCTTGTTGATGGCGATCATATCGGCGATTTCGATGATGCCCTTCTTGATGCCCTGCAGGTCGTCGCCGCCGCCCGCGAGCAGCAGCACGAGGAAAAAATCGACCATGTCGGCAACGGTCGTCTCCGACTGCCCGACGCCGACCGTCTCGACGATGATGACATCGAAGCCCGCCGCTTCGGCGAGCGCCATCGTCTCGCGCGTCTTGCGCGCCACGCCGCCGAGCGTGCCCGATGTCGGTGACGGCCGGATGAACGCATTGGCTGATTGCGCCAGCCGCGTCATGCGCGTCTTGTCGCCCAGGATCGATCCGCCGGTTCGCTTCGATGTCGGATCGACCGCCAGCACCGCAACCTTTTTTCCCGCCTCGATCAGGTTGATGCCAAGCTGGTCGATGGTGGTCGATTTGCCCACGCCCGGAACGCCCGTGATGCCCAGCCGGATCGCCTGCCCCGTCGCCGGCAGGAGGTCCTGCAACACCGTCTGGGCCAGTGCGCGGTGCTCGGCTTTGGTGCTTTCCACAAGCGTGATGGCGCGTGCCAGGATCGACCGGTCTCCGGCCTTTACCCCCTCCACATAATCCGCGATTCCGAGGCCGGCCCGACCGCCCGCGCGGTTCGACATGTTGCAAGTCTCCTCATTCGGTGCCGCTGCGTGGTCCGGCGGCATCAATCGGCGCCCGTGATGTCACGAAAGCGCCAAGCCGTCCAGTTAGCCCCATCTATCCATACCCAGGGTGTGCGGCGGCCACGCCCTGCGGGGGTTGTCCGCCGCGCCCCACTGTGGAAATGTCCGGCCCGGCCCGGCCCTGTCGTGCCAGGTTCGAGTGACGAGGGATTATTTCGCGCTGCCAGCGCGCTGCCGACGTCTGGGACTGTTTATCGGGCTTCCTGTCTTCACGCCGGTGGCGGCAGGCGTGCCCGCAGCACGGCGACAGGTCACGAGGCTACGATTTCGTTGAAGGGCAAATAAAATGTTCGATCTTCACCCCGCCATCCTCAATGCGTTCGTCGGACTGATCGGCGTCGTGCTGCTCGTATTGGCATGGCGTTCGGTGTCCTCGCTGCCCGGGTTGGCGCGCTGGACGCTGCGCCTGGTGCTTGCAGCGGTCATCATCGTGCCGTTTGCCCTGTTGATCCTGGCGCCGACCTACGAGATGGCGCGCGCGCCCTCGCAGGATCCCTCAGCCCGCCCCGACGACACCGCCGCCATGGAAGAGCGCCCCGAATCCGGCGGATCCGGTTTCCCCCGACGCTACTACAAGCGCGATGAGGCAACCGATGGCGGGCGCGACACCGACGTCGCAGCCACTCCCGAAGCGCCCGCCAAGCCGACGGCTCCTCCGGTCGTCACACCTGAAGCCTCTGCCCCCGGGTCGCCGGCCGAAACCGCGCCTGAAACCGCGGCGCCCTCGACCTCCGATGGCACACGTGGCCTGGAGATGTCGGGCGCTGGGCGCGGCGGCGGCGGTACGGGCGAGGGCCGCATCGGCATGGGCACGCAGGGCGGCAGCCGCGGTCTTGGCGCCGGCGGGACGACGAGCAATGCCGAACTGCCTCGCGCTCCGGGCATGGGCGGCCGTGCGCCCGCCGCAGCCAACGGCGGCGGCGACAAGTCGGCGGCCGAGCCCTCTTCGGGTGCCGAGCCATCCCCGGTCGAGCGCGAGCGCGCCGCTGAAAGCGCTGCTCCGCCGGCTGGCGCGGTTGGCGAGGAGAAAGAGGATTGGACGGTCGTGCCCGTCTATTACGGTACTGACCGTGCACGCGCGGCCAACGACAAGCGTGTCGACTACGGTTCCGAGCGCGGCCGCCGCCTTGAACTGGGCCGCGCCATGGTCTCTGTGCCCAAGGCACACGAGGTGCCGCAGGTGGAGCGGCCCTGGGCCATCACGATCCCCTATTTCAACTACACGATCTACCAGCAGCAGGAAGATCCCAAGAAGCACTTCATCATCCAGGAGATCGCATCGATGTCCGAGGCCGATCTCTTGAAGCTGGTCAAGGAACGGCTTGCAAACTCTGCGCGCTACAAGGACCACGCGTTCGTGTTCGTCCACGGCTACAACACGTCGTTCGATTATGCCGTCTATCGCGCCGCCCAGATCGCCTACGACATCAAGTTCGATGGTGCTCCCTTCGTCTATTCGTGGCCCTCGGGCGGTGGCATCGCAAGCTACACCTACGATCGCGAAAGTTCGGCCCAGGCCGAACCCTATTTCACCGACTTCCTAAAGATGGTGACCCAGAAATCAGGCGCCAAGCATGTCAGCGTCATCGCGCACTCGATGGGCAATCAGCTCGTGCTGCGCGTTCTGCAGGACCTGCAGCGCACCAGGCCCGAGGGTGTCGAGATCAGTCAGATCATTTTTGCTGCTCCCGACGTCGACCGCGACTCCTTCGAAACGATTGCCAGCCAGTTGAAGGATTTCGCCACAGGCGGCATCACGCTGTATGCGGCCGCCAACGACCGCGCTCTTGGCGTGTCGAAGCGCTTTTATGGCGGTGTGCCGCGCGCTGGTGACGTACCTGAAACAGGGCCCCTGATCGTTCCGGGTATCGACACCATCGATGCGACGGCGGTGTCCATGGACAGCCTCGGTCTGCATCACTCCGGATACGCAGAGAGCAACGCTCTGTTGCAGGACATCGGCTTATTGATTCAGACCGGCGAGCGTCCGCCCGGCAAGCGCGTCCCGATCCTGCAGCAGGTGACGACCGACAAGGGCAATTACTGGCGCTACCCAGGAGCGCCGTGACGCGCCACACGCCGGTTCTTGCGGGCAGGGTCCTGGCCGCACGCAGGTAAACCAGACGTTAACGCCCGTCCCGTAATGTGACGCATGTCGTGCATGCGTCTGCCGGGAACCGCCAATGCCTGCCTGCAAGTCAGCTGATGCAACCCTTGCGCTCGAACAGCCGGACCTGACATCGAGGGCTG
>CAZDNY010000160.1:0-7281 GCA_964506885.1 uncultured Hyphomicrobiaceae bacterium
ACGCGAGCGCCGGTCGGTAATCGACGGGGGTATCCGAGATGCCCCAGCCGATTGGGCGGCCTGCGGTGGTATGCGTGTCCATCATGGGCCAATCGCGTCAAGGATCACGGGTCGCTTGCACTTTGTGGTGCAACGATACTCTGCGGACCCAACTGAGTGGGCGCTCGCACGGCAGTCGTGTTGCGCCGCGCAAAGCCGCTGCGAGGGCCATATCGGTTTTTTCGATGGATGGCCAGTGCTGCCCATATACGGAGGTTGGCAGCGACTGGTCGCAGGCAATGCATACAGGTTGCGAAATGACAGTGGCAGCGAGCGCGTCGTACCACCGGCAGGAATGACCGGTCACATGCCCGGCACTTGCATGTCGACCGATATGCAGCATGCGGTGTGTTTCCCGATGTCGGCGACGTCAGCCGCCCATCACCGCGCCCGCGCTGCCAGCCCGGGAGTGGCGGGTTTTGACCCTTGCCATTACTGCGCGCCTCTGTTACGTGAGCGGCCTTGTCCGGTCGCAAAATCCTGATCGGACGGGCGCGCTGCCTAATGGCCGCGCGGTGTTGCCTGGAATGCGGTCGTGGCGGAATTGGTAGACGCACTACCTTGAGGTGGTAGCGGGGCGACCCGTGGAGGTTCGAGTCCTCTCGACCGCACCAGTATGATTTATCAGCATTTTTCCCGCCATTGTGCGGGGAATGTGGGACCCGGGCCGATGCTGTCGGCCGCAGCGGTCTCCGCGTCGCGCAGGGCCACTCGGCCTACCGCGCCTGACGGTCAGCCCATCGCGTGAAGGCAAGATTTCCCCTTCCGGGTTGCTCAGTTCCCGTAACGACCTCAAGATGCACTCAATTCGTTCCCGGCCGGTTGCGTCCGCTCCAGTGCCAAATCGCGCACCTGGGCGCGCATGCTCCGTCCTGGCTTGCGAACCGGCATGCCGATTTTGCGTGTCTTCGACGCCATCCCGCTCCTCCGCACCCATGTCCGCAGGCATCATGAACCTTCATTCACTTCGCAGCGACAAAGGATCGGACGCCGGGTGTCACGTGAGGCTCACATGACCCCATCGACCGATGATGCCGATCTGATCCGTCGCATCGCCGAGCTCGACCAGCTCGCCCTGCGCACTTTGATCGGACGCCACCAGGTCCGGCTGTTTCGCTTCCTCATGCGGCTTGTCCGCGACGAGGCCCAGGCGGAGGAGCTGACCAATGAAGTGTTCATGGAGGTTTGGCGCAATGCCGCACGCTACGAGGGCCGCTCCCAGGTCGGCACATGGCTCCTGTCGATCGGCAGGAACCGGGCTATTTCCCGCCTGCGCAAGCGGCGCGAACTGGGCTGGGACGAGGATGCCGCCGCTGAAATCGCCGATGAGGACGATGATCCGGAAGTCTCCCTGCAGAAGGTCGACAAGGCCGCGGCCCTGCGCCGTTGCCTGGAGGCGCTGTCCACCGACCATCGCGAGATCGTCGACCTCGTCTACTATCAGGAGAAATCTGTGAGCGAGGTGGCCGAGATCGTCGGCATTCCGGAAAACACCGTGAAGACGCGGCTGTTCTACGCCCGCAAGAAACTTTCAGAATTGATGCTGTCCCAGGGCATCGACCGAGGTTGGCCATGACCGATCAGACGACGAAATTGTCCGAGCGCGAAGAGATCGAGATGCTCGTGCCGTTCTATGTCACCGGCCGCATCTCGGCTGAGGACGCGCGTCGGGTCGACGACTACCTCAAGCGCAACCCCGATTTCGCAGAGCACATAGAACTGGCGCGCGACGAGCGTGCGGCAACCGTCAGCGTCAACGAGGCGCTGGGCTTTCCCTCGGCGCGTTCCGCTGATCGCATTTTTGAGGCGATCGCTGCTGAACCCGTGCCAAAGGGCGCTGCTGCGCGTGCCCGTGCCAAAGGTCTCATTGCTGCGGTGCGCGAGTTCTTCGCGGCGCCGACGCCGCGCGCCGTCCGCTATGCAGCCGTGGCCGCGGCGGCGCTGTTCCTCGTTCAGGCCGCCGTCCTGGGCACGATGCTCTCCGGCCCAGGAACACAGCCCGGCGGCAGCTATCAGACGGCCTCGGGTCCCAAGGGAGCGGCAGCGGACGGCACGGTGGCCCTGGTTGCATTCCAGCCGGGCGCTGCCCTGTCCGATATCACGCGCGTCTTGACGAGCGCTGACGCAACCATCATCGAAGGACCGCTGAAGGGAGGTCTCTACAAGATCAGGCTGGCCGCCGCCGCCGAGGGCAAGCCCGATGCAGCGCGCCGCATCGAGGCGCTGAAGGCCGAAGCTGCCGTGATCAAGACGGTGCTGCCGAGTCGCTGATGGACTTGGCACAGACCCGAGCGCCGCTGCGCGCATTGTATCTGCGCTGAGTACGACACGAAGGGTCGCTGGTCGGTCCGTGGGCTTCAGTCGAAATAGGTGCGGTTGAGGCGTTCGCGGCGCACCTGCGCCGACCAGCTCTCGCCCGTCTCGAAGCCGCGCAGGGTGACCGCACGGCCAGCAGCGGGCTCGACCGCCCCGGCGCGCACATGATCGGCCTCACGATCTTTCGCGCCGCGATTGGGCTTCGGTCTGGGAATCGGCGCGGACTCGCCGGCAGAGTTCGTGGAGCGCTTGGTCCGCTTGCCCGACACGCTGCGATCGCGCGGCGGCGGAGCGACGGTGTCGACCGCGGGGCCCTGCAGCGTCGATGTTTCCATCGCGGCCGGCTTTGCACTGATGCGTTGCGGCCCGATGGTTCCGAAGAACGGCATCATCGCCGCCTTGGCGACAGCCGGCCCCTGGGGCGGATCCTTCTTGGCCAGCACCGGCTGCAACTCGGCGGCAAATTCATCGACCGGCTTGACGGGCGCCTTGGCGCGCATGTGCACGACTTTGTAGCCGCGCCGCTTCAATTCGGAAAGGATCGTCGGCAGTGCCTTCGCCGTCGCCGGCTTGATGTCGTGGAACAGCAGGATACCGCCCTTGCGGGCCTCCACGCGCGATAGCGTCGTGGCCACCAGCTTGGCCGGGTTCGAGATGTAGCTGTCGTCGGACACCACATCCACGGTGAAGGTGGCAATGCCGCGCTTCTGCAATGCCGCCAGCATCGCTGCGTTGTCGCTCAGGCCCGGGAACCGGAAGAACGGAGCCGCCTGTCCGCCGCTCGCAAGTGAGACGGCCGCCATGCCCTTTTCGATCTCGGCCATCGCCTTGTCGAGCTTGAGCCGCTTGAGGTTGAGCGGATGCGACCAGGTATGTCCGCCCAGCGTATGCCCGCGCGCGACAACCTTGCGCAGCGTCGAGGGATACGCCACCGCCATCTTGCCGACCGCAAAGAACGTGGCCTTGGTGCAGAAGCTGTCGAGGGTGTCGAGGATCGAACTGGTGATCCAGGGCATCGGCCCATCGTCGAACGTCAGCACGATCTCCTTGGGACGCAGGAAGCTGTCCTCGCGGACCTGCGTGCTGATTGCGCCGAACAGCGGGCCACCACTGGTGTCGATCTCGACCACCCGCGAGACCTCGAGCCCGCCATCGCTTGCGGCACATGAAAGCGCATCAGCCTCCCGGCCCGCCGCACCGGCTGTCGCCGGCAGCGCGGTCGCGAGGCCGGCACAAGCCAGCACGGCCAGAATTCCGAATTTGCTGCGCTGCAAGGGCTGCATCAGGTGTCGCTGTCCATCGGTTCCCGCGCCGCAACGGGTCGGCGTCAAGTTGGCCTGAAAATCCGCCAATTCGCGCCGCCCGGCAAGATATCCCGACCCGAATGCCGCATGCCAGCGCCCGCACGGCCACAGATGTGGCTGTCGGCATGATGGCCGATACGGCTTAAAGTACCAATTGATTCATGAAGATAAGGATAAATCGATGGGTCTGCGGACGGCAGCCGCGCGCTCCTGCGGCGAGGCGCGTCGCGAACGGCCTGTGTGACGGATGCGACGGGCGCGGCTGACCCAAATCAAGCCTGAAGATGGTTTGACGGCAGCGTGGCATCGAGAATTGCTGCACCGAGTCGGCCAGCAGCCTGGCTGTCCAATCCGACCCCGCCGACCCTTCGCGGGCCGGAGGTAGGGAGATTCGCGGGCCCGAGTTACGGCTAATTGCCGAACATCAGTTCCATCAGTGTCGGCTCATCGCGCTGCGGGCGCGGCCGGGGCGCAGGACGCGGTGCCGCACTGGTCGAGCGCTGCTCGTAGCGCTTCGGCTTGGAGCGAGACGACGTGTCCGCATCGTCCTCCACATCGCTCACCGCGCGCTCTGGCTTGATCGCTGCCTGTTTTACCGCTTCGTCCGGGCGCGTAACGGTCGCGTCAGCTTCCAACCCCTTGGCCATCGGCCAGACCATCGAACGGGTCGTCAGCGGCTTCTTGGCGGCCGCGATCTCACGCTTCGCCAGCAGTTTGCCGGCTGCTTCGTCATAGGACGCCAACGTCGCGGCCGTTGCCTTTGGCACCAGATGCACGACCTTGTACTTGCGCCGCTTGAGCTCATCGAGCAGCGCCTTGAGGCTGGACGCCGTCACCCGCTGGATATCGTGGAACAGGATGATGCCCTTGCCGCGCTTGGAAAGCTGCGAAAGGACATTGTTGTGCATCTTCGAGCGAGAGCGCGCCCGCCAGTCGTAGCTGTCCACGTCGATCGACATGATCGCGTGGTTGCGCTCCTCCAGGCGGTTGATCACGCGGCGCGGGTCGCTGAGATAGGGGAACCGGAAGAACGGAGCGATAGGCTTGCCGAGTGCAGCGGTGATGGCGCTGATGCCAAGTTCGACTTCGCGCTCTGCTCCGCTCGATGACTGGCGCGCGAGGTTCTTGTGCGACCAGGTATGCGAGGCCACCGTATGTCCGAGCGCGTCGACCTTGCGCACCAGATCGGGATGCGCCACGGCCATGCGCCCGACCATGAAGAATGTGGCCCGTGTGCAGTGTGCGCCCAGCGCTTCGAGCACCGCCGGGGTCGTCTGGGGGGAGGGGCCGTCATCGAACGTCAGCACCACTTCGCCCGGTTCGAGGAAATCGATCTCCTTGTACTGGACGTGTCCGATCCGCGGGCCGTCCCTGGTATCGATTTCGACGATCCGCTCGACGCCGAGCGCCGACTTGTCGTCGCAGGCCGCACGCGCACTGCTCGACGCGGCTGATGCTGCGACAGTTGCGAGAGCAAGGAAGGCGGGCGCTGCTAAACGGCTTGGCTTCATGTTGCGTCCACACAGTAGGGGGATGATGCCGTGGGGGATTACCGGCAGCAAAGCCGTCTGGCATGCTGTGCGGCATGCTGGCCTTTGAGCTGAAACGCGCACCCCGTGTTACACCCCATCAGATAACACTTCTCGCACGGCATTTAATGAACGGATCACCAGACCGGGGCACCCCTGTTGCAAACAGGTATCACCATGCGAAACCCCGCCCGAATGTGCTAAGAGGCGCACAATTCATCAAGTTCGTGTTCGGGTAATGGCAAACGGGGTCGGTATTCCGCGCCCCAACGGCAGGATAGCGGCATGTCCGAGATGGCCGAGAACGAAGCTGTGGTCGACGAGGAAGGCGCCCTCGTCGCGCTGGTGCGCGATGTGTCGGAGGCCATCGAGCAGGGTCAGCGCGCCCGCGTTCTCGAACTTGCGGGCGATCTGAAGACGCCCGATCTCGCCGATCTGATCGAACTGCTGGATGCCGACGAGCGCGTCACCCTGATCGAGACGCTGGGGCCGAAGTTCGACTTCGAGGTCTTCTCCGAACTCGACGAAACGGTGCGCGACCAGCTTTCCGAGGCCCTGCCCAACGCGCTGCTGGCCGAGGCCGTCAAGGAACTCGATACCGACGACGCCGCCTACCTGTTGGAGAATCTCGAAGAGTCCGACAAGCAGGAGATCCTGGCGCAGCTGCCAACCTCCGAGCGAGCGGCTCTGGAGCGCAACCTCGAGTATCCCGAAGAGACCGCCGGCCGCCTCATGCAGGCCGACTTCGTGGCCGTTGCGCCCTTCTGGAACGTCGGTCAGGTCATCGACTATATGCGTGACACCGAGGATCTGCCCGACACGTTCTCGGAAATCTTCGTCGTCGATCCCAGTTATCGCGTGCTGGGCGCCGTCGAGCTGTCGCGCCTGCTGCGCTCCAAGCGCGATATACAAGTCGACACGATCATGAACGAGGAGCGCCACCTGGTGCTCGCCACCGAGGACCAGGAGGAGGTGGCGCGCCAGTTCCGCCGCCATGACCTCATGTCAGCACCGGTCGTCGACGAGAACCAGCGTCTGGTCGGTGTCGTCACCGTCGACGACGTCGTCGACGTCATCCAGGACGAGGCGGAAGAGGACATGAAGGCGCTGGCCGGTGTCGGTGACGAGACGCTTGCCGACACGGTCTACTGGACGGCGCGCTCCCGAGTTCCCTGGTTGATCGTCAATCTTGCCACCGCGATCCTGGCCTCCTTCGTCATCCAGATCTTCGATGCGACGATCGAGCAGATGGTGGCGCTTGCCGTACTCATGCCGATTGTCGCGTCGATGGGCGGCAATGCCGGCACCCAGACCATGACCGTCACCGTGCGCGCGCTCGCCACCAACAAGCTCGGCCGTGTCAACGCTCCCCGCGTCATAGGCCGCGAGTTCCTGGTCGGCATCGTCAACGGCATCATCCTGTCGCTGATCATGGCCGCCGTCGTCTTCGTCTGGTTCGGCTCCGGCATGCTGGGCGGCGTCATCGCCGTGGCCATGGTCGTCAACATGATCGCGGCGGGTCTCGCAGGCATCCTGATCCCGCTCATCATGGATCATTTCGATCTCGATCCCGCCCCGGCGTCAGGCGTGTTCGTGACAACGGTGACCGACGTCGTCGGCTTCTTCGCCTTCCTGGGTCTCGCGGCGGTCTGGTTGCTGTGACGCGCGCCCCGAATGCGCTGGGCAAACGGCTGATCGCGCGGCACACTGGGCCGGTGGTTCAGCAGCGGAGTCCAACCATGTCTTCGGGCAGATCGATTCAGCGTTTCGCCATTGTCATCGCGCTTGCCGCATGGGGGTCAACGGCCCAGGCCGGCGGCTCCATCGCACTGACCGACGCCATGGCCAATTTCGATGCGCCGCCCGCCCTGATCGACGAGATCGAAGGCGCCATCCGCGCCGCCAACGTTGCCGCCGACGATGTGATCTGCGGCGCCACCCGCTTCGGCCGCCACTGGACCCACCTGGGCGGCGGCCGCGCCTCGCCCTATGAATGCCCGATCGGCAACAAGACGCTGGTCATCACCGGCACGCACGAGTACCGCGACGCCATGGGCAAGGTGCTGCCGCAGGACGGCCTTGGGCTGGAACAG
>CAZDNY010000161.1:0-4773 GCA_964506885.1 uncultured Hyphomicrobiaceae bacterium
GGACGGACGTCGCCACCTGCCGCGCGGGCCTCGTCCAAGGAACGCGGCTGCGACCTGGGGCTATTTGCAGGCACCCGCAGCATGTCACCGAAGGCGACCAGCGTGACCCCGGGCCGCATGGCCAGACCGATTGCGGCGTGGATGTCCTCTTCCGGGCAGACGCAGACGGGACAACCGGGCCCCGCGATCAGTTCGATGTTGGCTGGCAGAGCACGGCGCAGACCCGCCATGGAGATGGTCCGTTCATGCCCGCCGCAGACGTTCATGACGCGGACTTTTTCGGGCAACGGCAGATGCCGGATCTCATCGAGCCATGCGCGGGCGCTTCTCATGGGTGGGCGTCGCTTGCAAACGAGCGGTTGTCGCGGGCGATGCGCGGGCGCTGGACGAGGCCCATCTGGCGCGCGCTCATCTTGTCATCGAGCCAGCCAAGCCACTCGGCGAGCCTATCGTCTTGGCGTGCCGATACGGTCATCACCGGGGCGGCGTTGGCGAGATTTCTGACGTGCGCCTCGGCGCGCGCGGGTTCGAAGTCGTCGATGACGCCGATGAGATCGGCCTTCGTCAGCAGCACCAGGTCGGCGCTGCGGAACATAACCGGGTACTTGGCCGGCTTGTCGTCGCCCTCGGTGACCGAGAGCAGGGCGACGTTGAGGTGGTGACCCAGGTCGAAGCTCGCCGGACAGACCAGATTGCCGACATTCTCGATGAACAGGATGTCGATGGCCGACAGATCGAGCCGATGCAGGGCGTCGTGCACCATGTGAGCGTCCAGGTGGCATGCCTGCCCGGTCGTGATCTGCACAGCGGGAACGCCGTGTCTGCGGATCCGTTCGGCATCGTTTTCGGTGGCGAGATCGCCTTCGATGACAGCAATACGGTGCCGCTTGCCGAGCGTGCGGATCGTAGCCTCCAGCAGGCTGGTCTTACCTGATCCGGGTGAGGACATCAGGTTGACGGCGAGGATACCGTGGCGTTCCAGGTGCTGGCGGTTGTGACGTGCTGCGTGATCGTTCTCGGCCAGCAGGCTGGTCAGTACGTCGACGGTGGCGCGCCCATCAGAGGCGTGGGCATGCTTGCCGTTGGCTTCGACCAGATGCTGGTTGCCGGGGGTTATCGTGCATCCGCAGGTGTCGCACATGATCGATCATGCTCCTCGTGGATTCCGGAAAGTTCGACACGGTTGAGCACCAGTTCGTCTCCGGAGATGATGTGAACCTGCCAGTCACCGCAGGCACCACAGACGATCTTATTGGGGACGGCGTGTGTCTCGGCGCCGCAGATCGAGCAGCGGACCGCGATTGGCCCGGTGTTGATCGTCAGGGTCGCATTGCGTGCTGCCGTACCGGCCCGGGCGACGGTGAACGCACGCTCGAGCAGCGGCGGCTCCACGCCCGACAAGGGTCCGACCAGGACACTGACGGCTTCGATCGTCCGCGCCCGGTTTTGTGCCGCCACCCGGCATGCCTCCGTCACCAGGCTTTGCGCAATTGCAAGCTCATGCATGTCCGCCAGGCTCCAGGGCCGATATCGGTGGCTCTACGGTCGCGTCCAGAACTTCGTCGAGCAGGTCCCAGGCGGATCGCGCCTCCTCCTCGGAGACCTTCTGTATGGCGTATCCGACGTGGATCAGGACCATGTCGCCTGCCGAGACGGGCTCATGCTGCAACAGGAACAGGCTGACCGTCCGCTCGATGCCTTTGGCCTCGCAGCGGGCATTAAACCCATCAATTTCAATGACCCGCATCGGGATGGCAAGGCACATGCCTAATGCTCCTCTGCCCAAGCTTGCGCTGGCGGAGTTGCGCTAAGTTGAATTAGCATAGGACCAATTCACAGCTGCGACACTAACCTCGATTAAGTCGTTTCATGCCGGTTCAACTGCCCCAGAAAGACGTGTATGCGAAAATTCGGTAACAATTCGAAGGCTGTTCAAACTGCGAACGGATCAACCGAAAGTGCCAAGGATGGCCACCGGGCTGCGGTGACCCCGCTGCTGTTTCGTAAGCTGTCACTGTTTGCGCAGATCACGCAGGAACATGTCACGCAACTGCGCGCCATCGAACACGCCCATGGCGTTCTGCCGGCAGGCGCGGACCTGATCCGCAGTGGCCAGGAATACAAGTTCATCATGTTGCTCAACGAGGGATGGGCGGTCCGCTATCTGGTTCGGGGCAACGGGCGGCGACAGGTCGCGAATTTCATTCTTCCGGGCGACTTCATGTGCCTGAACGCGATCGTGATGGATCACTCCGACTACGACATCACGGCCGTCACACCCATTTCATATTCGCAGTTCCGGGTTGAAGATGTCGTCGGCCTCATCGAGCGTCAGCCGGTTCTGTGTGCCGCCATTCTGTGGTGTACCTCGCGCGAGGAAGCGATCCTGCTGGAGCATCTCGTCTCGCTGGGGCGCCGTACGGCCTACGAGCGGATCGCCCACCTGCTCATCGAACTCTGGCGCCGGCTGCAGATCCTGGGTCTGACAGACGGTGAGAGCTTCGAGATGCCGCTGACGCAGGAGCTCATCGGCGATTGTGTCGGTTTGACGAGTGTGCACGTGAACCGAATGATGCGGACGATGCAGGCGAAGAACCTGATAACCTGCCAGTACCGCCCGGTTCAGCGTTGCCGGATCACCGACGTGCGTGGTCTGGAGGAGGCGGCAGGCTTCGAGGACGGCTATCTGCACTTCACGCAGATGCCGCAACGCTCGCGCCGGGCCCTGCGCCAGACGGATGGTGCGGAATGACGCAAGCAAGATGCGGAGCTTCGACCTTACGCATTCCTGGTACAAAAGGTTGATCCAGATTAGTGCAGCGGCGCGTGGATACCCGTAGGCTTCCTTCGATATTCTTTCGGCTAGGGAGCGACCATGTCGCGCGATGGTGCAATCCTCGTGCTCGGACTTGGCAACTCGCTGTTGAGCGACGACGGTGTAGGTGTGCATGTCGTGGCGGCGCTCCGGTCTGATCTGGGCGCGCACCCCGGTGTGACGCTCTGCGATGGCGGGACCCTCGGGCTCGCGCTGCTACCCGATGTCGAGGAAGCCGGATCCCTTATTCTCATCGATGCCGGCGAACTGAGCAGTGCCGCCGGAGATGTCCGCTGCTTCGAGGGCGAGGCGATGGACCAGCGCCTTGTCGGCAAGAAGCGCACAGCTCACGAGGTTGCGGCGGCAGATCTTCTGGACGCTGCGGCGCTCACGACAGGGCGCCCACCCAATCGCGTCTTGATCGCCATACAACCTGGCTCGACGGAATGGGGCCTGCAGCCGACGCCGGCGGTGGGCGCTGCAATTCCGGAGGTCTGCCGGACCGTGCTTTCCTATATCGAGAGGTGGTCGGCCGATGCGCACGCATGACGCTGCCGATTGTTGCGCGCAGGAGGTGACGGGCCTGGCCGAGGCGATCGTCTGCGAGATCGCGGATCTGCTGCGGGTGTTCGCTGAATCGGGTCAGGAAGCGGCGATCGATTTGCGCGGACTGCCGATGACGGACTCTGATCGCGATGCGCTCGCGGCCCGGCTGGGGCGTGGAGAAGTGCACGCGACCGTGGACGTGGCCGGTCGCTCGGAGGTTTGGGAAACAGCCTACAGCGGCGTGTGGTGGGTGCGTCATCTGGGCGCCGAGGGTCAGATCGCGGCGGAGGAAATCGCCGTGGCGCTTGTCCCCCAGTTTCTCGTCAGTCACCGCGACGATGTGGAGGCGGCTGCGCAAAGACTGGGGTCGGAGTGCGCGGTGGGCGAGTCCGCGGCAGCGGCAGCGGTAGCGGCAGGGGATCTACAGAAAGAGGAAGGCACTCATGCGTGACGACACCACGCTCGGCCAGACACTCCAGCGACGCGGTGTTTCGCGACGCGCTTTCCTGAAGTACGCGAGCTATGTGGCCACCCTGATGGCGCTGCCGCCAGGCGCCAGCCGCGTCATCGCGGAGGAAATGGCGAAGGCACGCCGGCAATCGGTCATCTGGCTGTCGTTCCAGGAATGTACCGGATGTACGGAGTCGATCACGCGTTCGATGAGCCCGACGCTGGAAGACCTGATCTTCGACTTCATCTCGCTCGACTACCACCACACGCTACAGGCCGTGTCGGGCGCTGCCGCCGAGCACGCTCGCGAGACGGCGATGAAGGAGAACAAGGGCAAGTATATCGTCGTCGTCGACGGATCGGTGCCGGTCAAGGACGGCGGTGTCTACTCGACGATCGCGGGCATCACGAATGTCGATATGCTGAAGGAAACCGCCAAGGATTGTTTTGCGGTGGTCTCGGTGGGTACCTGCGCAGCTTTTGGGGGCATTCCGCATGCCAACCCCAATCCGACGGGGGCCGTTGCAATTACCGACATCATCAAGGACAAGCCGGTGATCAACATTCCAGGGTGCCCGCCTATCCCTGAGGCGATGACCGGGACACTGGCCTACCTGCTGTCATTCGGGAAATTGCCGGAACTCGACGACCGACACCGTCCGCTCGCGTTCTTCGGTGAGACGATTCATGACCGGTGCTACCGGCGGCCGTTCTACGAGCGCGGCATGTTCGCCGACAGCTTCGATGACGAAGGCGCACGCAAGGGCTGGTGTCTTTACAAGGTCGGCTGCAAGGGGCCAATCGCCTACAACGCCTGTGCCACCTTGAAGTGGAACGGCGGGATCTCGTTTCCGATCCAGTCCGGCCACGGCTGCCTGGGCTGCTCGGAGCCGGACTTCTGGGATCAG
Organism: uncultured Hyphomicrobiaceae bacterium; assembly: GCA_964506885.1. Taxonomy (GTDB): domain Bacteria; phylum Pseudomonadota; class Alphaproteobacteria; order Rhizobiales; family Hyphomicrobiaceae; genus JAEUMD01. Next base: position 4,720 of record CAZDNY010000161.1, read on the forward strand.
GGCGGCTTCTACAAGCCTCTGGCTGCGGGCACAGCCGGCCTCACGCTGGGTGTC
>CAZDNY010000161.1:4783-7232 GCA_964506885.1 uncultured Hyphomicrobiaceae bacterium
GGCGGCTGCCGGCGCGGCGGCTGGCGCGGCGGCAGCCGAATACGTGCGCCGCCAGAAGGTTGCGGCTGCGAGTGCGGGAAAGAAGGAGGGCTAGGGGATGGAACTGCTCGATTTCGCGCGCGGGCCCGCACTTCAATTCGGCCTTTATGTCTTTGCGTTCGGTGTCGCCTTCCGCCTTGCCGCGCTGCTGCTGCTCCCGCGCATCAAGGACCTGTCGAAGGCGCGCGCGGATACACCCGGACTTGTCGTGGCGTCGGGCCGCGAGATCGTCCGGCGGATGTGGCCGCAGCCAGCCTATGCGGAAGCCACGCGGTTTACGACCATCAACGGTTACGTGTTCCATCTGGGGCTCGCCATCATCGTGTTCGGCGGTACGCCGCATATCCTGTTCCTGAAGGATCTGTTCGGCATTTCCTGGCCGGGGCTGCCGACCAACATCATCAACGGCGTTGCGGTCATCACGTTCTTCTCGCTGATCGCTGCGCTGGTGCACCGCCTGCAGAGCCCGGTGCTGAGGGCGTTTTCGACTGCGAACGACTACATCACCTGGATTGTGCCCTTGCTGCCGGTGGCGACGGGTCTGCTTGCCATCAGCCATCTGGGCTGGCGCTACGAAACGCTTCTTGCGGTGCACATCCTTTCGATCGTGGTGTTCCTCGTCTGGTTTCCGTTCGGCAAGCTCATGCATGCATTCCTCATCTTCCTGTCACGCGGCACGACGGGGGCACATCTTGCCCATCGCGGCGCGCAACTGTGATCGTGATTGCTCCCCAGACTATGATTTCAAACGTCGTCCAGTTCCGGAATTGAAGCCATGAAGAACCACGTCGTCGTCGATCCCATCACCCGGATCGAGGGGCACTTGAGGATCGAGGCCAAGACCAGTGACACTGGCGCCATCGAGCAGGCGATCAGTTCGGGCACGATGGTTCGGGGCATAGAGATCATCCTGAAGGGGCGTGATCCGCGCGATGCCTGGGCCTTTGCGCAGCGCATCTGCGGCGTGTGCACGCTCGTTCACGGCATTGCTTCTGTTCGTGCCGTCGAGGATGCGCTGCAATACAAGATCCCGAAGAACGCGCAGCTGATCCGCAATTTGATGATTGCGGCGCAGTACGTGCATGACCACGTGATGCACTTCTATCATCTGCATGCGCTCGACTGGGTCGATGTCGTCTCGGCGCTCAAGGCTGACCCCAAGGCGACGTCGGAACTCGCGCAGTCAATCTCGTCGTATGCCAAGTCCTCGCCGGGCTATTTCGCCGACGTGCAAAAGAAGGTGAAGACCTTCGTCGAGCAGGGCCAGCTCGGCATCTTCGCGAACGGGTTTTGGGGGCATCCCGACTACAAGCTGCCGCCCGAGGCCAACCTGATGGCGGTCGCTCACTACCTGGAGGCGCTCGCCTGGCAGCGTGACGTGGTGAAGCTGCATGCGATTTTCGGCGGCAAGAACCCGCATCCCAATTTCCTCGTCGGCGGCGCGCCGGCGCCCATCTCGACCAGTCCGACCGGTGCCGCGGGCGGTTCGGCCGCGACCACCGTCAACATTGTCGCGCTGGAGGAAGTGCGCAACGTCATTGCCTCGATGCAGGCGTTCGTCGATCAGGTCTACATTCCCGATACGCTTGCGATCGCGTCCTTCTACAAGGACTGGTTCAAGCGGGGCGAGGGGGTCGGCAATTTCATGACCTATGGCGACTTTCCCGAGCACGGCATGGACGATCCGGGAAGCTGGCTCATCCCTGCCGGCGTGATCCTCAATCGCGACCTCTCCAAGATCCACCCGGTCGACCTCAACGACGCCTCGCAGATCGAGGAGTTCGTGGCCCACTCCTGGTACGACTACGAGGGTGGCAAGAACAAGGGGCTTCACCCCTATGCCGGTGAAACGCAGTTGAACTACACCGGTCCCAAGCCGCCTTATGACGCGCTCGACATGGACAAGTCCTACTCGTGGCTGAAGGCGCCGCGCTGGAAGGGGAATGTCGTTGAGGTGGGGCCGCTGGCGCGCGTCCTGATGCTTTACGCGAAGGGGCACGAGCCGACCAAGGACCTTGCCGGCTATGCGCTGAAGACGCTCGACCTGCCGCTCGAAGCGATGTTTTCCACCCTGGGGCGGACGGCGGCGCGCACGCTGGAATCGAAGATCATCGCGGACCAGATGATGGGGTGGCTCAACACCCTGATTGCCAACATCAAGGCGGGTGATGTCGCGGTCCACAATGCCGAGCGCTGGGAGCCTTCGACGTGGCCGAAGGAGTGCCGGGGCGTGGGCTTCATGGAAGCGCCGCGCGGCGCGCTGGCGCACTGGATCGTCATCAAGAACGGCAAGATCGACAACTACCAGGCCGTGGTGCCCTCGACCTGGAACGCCGGCCCGCGCGATCCGAAAGGACAGCCGGGGCCCTATGAAGCCGCGCTGATGGATCGCCATGTGCTGGCCAATGCC
>CAZDNY010000162.1:0-7224 GCA_964506885.1 uncultured Hyphomicrobiaceae bacterium
GTTCGCGCAAGGCGTGTTTCCGAACGGTCCGTCGCTTAGCGCGAAATTAACCATGTGCGTGCTTCAACGGAACGCAGTTTGCGTCGTGCGTTTTGCGTGAGTTGAAAGGCGTACCATGGTTGTTATGCGTTTCCGCCAGTGGCGGAGCAGTGCCCGGCTGCGGTTCGATCCGTCGCTGAGCCTCATTCTTTTGCTGTCCTTGTTCGTGGCCGGATGCGGCGGACGCCAGGGACACGCGCCGACCGCGGATGCGCGGGTTGCGGCGCCCCCTCAATCACACTTTCAGGCAGCTCTCGTTGAGCGTCCAATCGAGCTCGAGGCCGATGGGCTGCCGGTGCAGCGTGCACCTCTGATGCGGCGTACCCGCATGCCGGACGATCCCAGCGAGCCCTTCAGCCCGAACTACGGAAATCCGCAAGTGCCGACGGATCAAGGGCGAACGGCTGCCGCCGACCTGCGTACTCACGCAGATGTGAAGTCCGTATCGACGGCGAACGGGCCGAAACCGGAGCACGCAATAGTGCGGGTGTCGATCAACGATCTGCCGGAGGATTTGCCGCCGGATTTCCGGGAGCGGCTGATTGTTTCGAATGCCCTGCGCTAACCGAGCGCGCAGTCAATCAGAGCGCTGCGTACCGCTTATCTGCATTTGGCGTGAAAAGTCTTATGTGCGACCCTTCGTCGGAACTTGTGTGACGTCAAGTTGTTGTCGGTTTATCGGGCTACAGTGTCTGCCATGATGGCGCAAGTGGTTCGCGACCAACGCCGAGCTGTGCGTCCGTGTTCACAAACAGGGAGAGTGAAATGCTGAAATCAGCATTCGTGGCGGTGGCGGTGGCCGGTCTGGTCGTCGGATACTCCGCCCCGGCTTCGGCGAACGCCGCACTGGCCGGTGCCACAAAGGCGCCGGGGGCCGCGAACAGCGCAGTGACCGAAGTGAGGCGCCGTGGAGGCCGATCGTTCCGTCGTGGCGGGCGATCGTTCCGAGGCCATCGCGGGTTCCGTCGCGGACATGTGTACCGGCATCGCGGTCATCGCCGGTGGCGCGGACATCGCCGCTGGCGCAGAGGCGGCATCTATTTCGGCGCACCTTACATCGTCTATCGCTCGTACGGCTACGGCCGGTGCGGTTGGCTGCGGCGCAAGGCAGTCCGGACCGGTAGCAGCTACTGGTGGCGCCGCTATCGTCGTTGCGTGCGCTACTATTACTGAGCTGACGTGAGGGCCGTTCGCTGATTGCGCGCGTGGCTCGGTGTCTGGCAATGATAGCGAAGGGCTGGCGGTGCCGGCCCTTTTGCTTATGCGTATGCTCGCTTCGATGATGCGCGCGCTGGTGCGGGAGAGGGAATGCCGGAGCCGTCAGTTTTCATGTGCCGCTGGAGCGTGATCAAGGAGCACGGGCAGCTCGATGATGCGCTCGATGCAATTTTCTTCGAAGCGAGCCACACCAAAAGCTTCGAGACCGAGGCCGTGCGGGCAGCCTTTCGCAGGCGCTGGCTGGGGCGATATCTGGAGATGCGTCCGGATCTGGCGCACATTTTGTTTGCTGGAGACGCAGCGCGCGCGGAGACCCTGGCGGGATACGTTGTGGGCGCGCACGAAGACCCCGCCCAGACGGATCGATACGATGATATTGGCTATTTCCATCTGTTGAGCGATGTGACGCGCCGGTTCCCCGCACACCTCCACATCAACCTGCGTCACGACCTGCGCGGGCGCGGACTGGGTGGCCTGCTGATCGACCGGTTCGTCGATGATGCGGCCGCGGCGGGGTTGCCGGGCGTTCACGTGGTGACGGGGGCGGGTCTGCGAAACGTCGCGTTCTATGAACGCAACGGCTTCAGTTTCGCGCACCGGTTCATGTGGAAAGACAAGGAACTGGTCTTTCTCGGGCGAGCGATCGTGTGAACTTGGGCGGTGGAACGCGAGTGGCTTGTTGTGGCGCGCAGCAGATTGCGTGCCACGTCGGCCTCTGCCATACTCGGCTTCTCGAAATTTTCAGGGAAGAATCAAAGAGTTCTCGTCAAGAAGAGCGAACGGCGTTGCGTTTGAGCCATGCGCGTGTTTTCCATCTCGACTGACAGGCGTGTGGCGCAGCGGGATCTGCTGCATTGCGATTGACGACGACACAGCGCAGGAGATCGGTTTGGATGCCGCCGTTGCGACCTTCCCAAAGGCAGATGTGGACACGGGCTTGATGCCGGCGATCGAACTCAAGCGTGTCAACAAATGGTTCGGCGCATTCCATGTCCTGCGCGACATCGATCTTGTCGTGCAAAAGGGCGAGCGGATCGTGATCTGCGGACCGTCGGGTTCAGGCAAGTCGACGCTGATCCGCTGCATCAACCGGCTGGAGGAGCATCAGGCGGGCAGTATCCTCGTCGAGGGCGAGGAGCTGACCAGCGATCTCAGGCGCATCGAAAAGATCCGCTCCGAAGTTGGAATGGTGTTCCAGTCGTTCAATCTGTTTCCGCATCTCAGCGTGCTCGACAACCTGTGCCTTGCACCGCAATGGGTGCGCAAGCTGCCCCGCCGGGAGGCGGAGGCGATCGCCATGCGCTACCTGGAGCGGGTGCGCATTCCAGATCAGGCGAACAAGTATCCTGGGCAGCTTTCAGGTGGTCAGCAGCAACGCGTGGCGATCGCGCGCGCGCTTTGCATGAATCCGCGGATCATGCTGTTCGACGAGCCGACTTCGGCACTCGATCCGGAAATGGTCAAGGAAGTGCTCGACGTCATGACCGAGCTGGCGAAGCAGGGCATGACGATGCTGGTGGTCACGCACGAGATGGGGTTTGCCCGCGCGGTTGCCGATCGCGTAATTTTCATGGATGAAGGAGAGATCGTGGAAGATGCGCCACCGGCCGAGTTCTTCAGCAATCCACGCTCGGAGCGAACGCGTCTCTTTCTGGCGCAGATCCTCAATCATTGAGCTGATGTGGAAGCGGGGTGGGCGGCACTTGAAGGATCGCTGCTGGCCGCCCCACATGAAGAAGGCGCCAAGGAGCGCTGCGGAGATTGCCTGCCGTCTTGATCCGGTTGGGTCGAGGAGGGCGAATCTCGTTGCTGCCGCCGGTGTTGCCGTGTTGCAGCGGGTTGGCAAGAGAGCTGAACGGGCGCAGAGCCTCAACGTCATCGGGAGAGAAAACATGAGATCACTGCTCAGAACCGGTCTTGCTGTTGTCGTTCTTGCAGGGCTTGCTTCAGGGCCGGCTTGGGCACAGGCGACGCTGCAGAAGGTGAAGGACCGGGGTGCGCTCAATTGCGGCGTGAATACGGGTATCGCCGGATTCAGCGCGCCGGACGCGAAGGGCAACTGGTCGGGAATCGACGTCGATCTGTGCCGTGCGGTGGCCGCTGCCATCTTCAAGGACGCCTCGAAGGTCAAGTACGTGCCGCTGACAGCCAAGGAACGCTTCACGGCGCTGCAGTCGGGCGAGATCGACGTGCTGTCGCGCAACACGACCTGGACGATGAGCCGCGATACCTCGGCGGGCATGAACTTTGCCGGTGTCATCTACTACGATGGCCAGGGCTTCATGGTGAACAAGGCGCTGGGTGTGAAATCCGCCAAGGAGCTTTCCGGCGCGAGCATCTGCGTTCAGACAGGCACGACGACCGAACTCAACGTGGCGGATTATTTCCGGCAGAACAGCATGACGTACAAGCCGGTGGTATTCGAAAAGCTGCCCGAGACGATCGCCGCCTACAATGCGGGTCGCTGCGATGTGTTCACATCGGATGCATCACAGCTTTACGCAACGCGGCTGACGCTGGGCAATCCGGATGACCATATCGTGCTGCCCGAGGTGATCTCGAAGGAGCCGCTCGGTCCGGCGGTGCGCCAGGGTGATCCGCAGTGGACCAATCTCGTGCGTTGGGTCTTGTTCGCGATGATCAACGCGGAGGAGCTCGGGGTTACGTCGGAGAATGCCGAAAAGATGCGCGATTCGGAAAATCCTGAAATCAAGCGCCTGCTGGGTAGCGAGGGCGAGTTCGGAAAGGGCATCGGGCTGGATAACGACTGGGCGTTTCAAGCGATCAAGACCGTGGGCAACTACGGTGAATCGTTCGAGCGCAACGTCGGTCAGGGCTCGCGGCTGAAGATCTCGCGCGGACAGAATGCGCTGTGGCGCGACGGCGGGCTGCAGTACGCACCGCCGATCCGCTGACCCCTGCGGCATTGACCGGAGATGGGGCGCGCGAAAAGCTATGATGGGGGCGGCGGTGCGGATCAAGGTCCGCGCCGCTCCTTCAGCGATCTTCTCTACGATCCCAAGACGCGCGGCATCCTGTTCCAGGTTCTCTTGGTGCTGGCGCTGATTGCTCTGGGTGTGGAGATCGTTTCCAACGCGATCACGAACCTCCAGAAGCAGAACATTGCATCCGGCTTCGACTTCCTCGGAAACACCGCCGGCTTCGACATCTCGCAGTCGCTGATTGCCTATACGAACACGTCGACGTACGGGCGCGCTTTCTTCGTAGGCCTGCTCAACACGCTGCTGGTGGCCGCACTCGGCATCGTTGTGGCGACCATCATCGGTTTCGTCATCGGTATCGCGCGGCTGTCTTCGAACTGGCTGATCGCACGGCTTGCGGGCGTGTACGTGGAAGTGCTGCGTAACATCCCGCCGCTGCTGATGCTGTTTGCCATCTATTTCGCGGTCCTGAAGACGCTGCCGTTGCCGCGCGAAAGTATCGAACTGCCGTTTTCCAGCTATCTCAACGTTCGCGGGCTGACCGTGCCCAAGCCGGTGTGGCAGGACGGGGCTGGCTGGGTGGTGGCCGCGTTCTTCATCGCGGTTGTTGGCGCGCTCGTACTGGGGTGGTGGGCGGCGCGGCGGCGCGAGGCGACGGGGCAGACTTTTCCGGCGGTCTGGACGGGGCTCGGGCTGATCGTCGGCCTGCCGGTCCTTGCGTTTCTTGCCGCCGGCTGGCCGGTGACGTTCGAAACGCCCGAGCTTGGACGCTTCAATATCACCGGTGGCGTGACGCTGCTGCCGGAACTGGTGGCGCTGCTGGGCGGGCTTTCACTCTACACTGCCGCGTTCATTGCGGAAATCGTGCGCGCTGGTGTGCTGGGAGTCGATCAGGGGCAGAAGGAGGCCGCCGCTGCACTGGGGCTGTCGCAGGGGCAGGTGATGCGCCTCGTCGTGATCCCGCAGGCGCTGCGCATCATCATTCCGCCGCTGACCAACCAATATCTCAACCTGACCAAGAACTCGTCGCTGGCGGTGGCGATCGGGTATCCGGACCTGGTGCATGTGTTTGCCGGGACGGTTCTCAATCAGACCAACCAGGCGATCGAAGTGATCCTCATCACGATGGCGGTCTACCTCGTGCTGAGCCTTGCTACCTCTTTGTTCATGAACTGGTTCAATGCGCGCATGGCGCTGGTGGAGCGGTGAGATGACGGAGCGAGCGCCAGGCAGGAGCGATGCAACCCGGGCAGCCGGAGCAAGGCGGCCGCCGCCTTCCGGCGCGGGGCCACTCGTCTGGGTCAGGAACAACCTGTTTTCCTCGCCTTTGAATGCGGCGTTGACCGTGCTCGGGTTGTGGATCACGTGGGTCGTGGTGCATGCGGTGGTCGATTGGGCCATTTTGCGCGCGGTCTTCAGCGGTAGCGACGGCACGGCATGTGCCAAGGAAGGGGCCGGGGCTTGCTGGCCATTCGTGACGGCGAAGCTCGACCAGTTCCTTTACGGTCGCTATCCGGTCGAGGAGCGCTGGCGGGCGGACCTGACCATTGTGCTGTTCGCGATCGGATTGGCCGGTGTCATGATTCCGGGCGTCCCACGCAAAGGATTGATCGCCGCCTTCCTTCTGATCGTGTTTCCGGTTATCGCCTATTACCTGCTGACGGGCGGAATTTTCGGACTAGAAATCGTCGAGACGGAGAAGTGGGGCGGGCTTCTGGTGACACTGGTCGTCGCCGTGGTGGGGATCGTCGCGTCGTTTCCGATTGCGGTGCTGTTGGCGCTGGGACGACGATCGCGGTTGCCGTTCGTGCGCTATACGTCGATAGGCTTCATCGAATTCGTGCGCGGCGTGCCGCTCATCACGATGCTTTTCATGGCGTCGGTGATGTTGCCGCTGTTCCTGCCCGACGGGGTGACGTTCGATAAGCTGCTGCGGGCCCTCATCGGCGTGGCACTGTTCTCGGGCGCTTACCTCGCAGAGGTGATTCGAGGCGGCCTGCAGGCCATTCCGCGCGGACAGTACGAGGCGGCCGACGCACTGGGCCTAAGCTATCCGCAGAAGATGAGCTTGATCGTCCTGCCGCAAGCGTTGAAGCTCGTCATTCCGGGCATCGTCAATTCCTTCATCGCGCTTTTCAAGGATACCAGTCTGGTGCTGATCATCGGCCTGTTCGATCTTCTGGGCATCGTGCAGCAGGCGATTTCCTCGGATGCGACGTGGTTCTCGCCGTCGACGCCGCTGACTGGCTACGTGTTCGCGGGCTTCGTGTTCTGGGCCTTCTGTTTCGGCATGTCGCGGTACGCGATGTGGATGGAGCGGCGGCTGGGGAATTCGACGCGGCGCTAGACCGCGTTCATGTTGCTTGGAAACGCGAACTCGACCGATGCTTTCGTTTTTGGGCATGTTTGTCACGGCCGAACCGCCGACACCTCGGCTAAACCTGCTCTGGATGAACGGACAGGTGGCAGCTCTGCCCGTGCGGGGTGTGTTGCGGCGCCGACGTTTCGAAACGGTGCGTGTTGGCGCAAATGAAAGGGCCGGGACACATGTCCCGGCCCTTTGTTTCTCTTCCTGTCTGCGCCGAGGCGGGTTCGCCCCGGTGTTGCGTTCAGTTCAGGTCGGTGTCCTGTTTAGAACTGCTTCTGGTTCTTCTTCTGCTGCTTTTGCTGCTGGCGCTGAAGCTTCTTCTGCTGGCGCTGCAGTTGCTTTTGCAGGCGTTGCTGTTGCTGGAGAAGCTTGCGCTGCTGTTGCTGTTGCTTCTTCAGGTTGTGGCCCGGATTGGTGGGCTTGCTGATCCGCTTGCAGTTCGGCTGGAACTTGCCGATCGTGCCAGGCGGGCAAGGCTTGCGGACCACCTTGCAGTTCGGCTGGAACTTGCCGATCGTGCCAGGCGGGCAAGGCTTGCGGACCACCTTGCAGTTCGGCTGGAACTTGCCGATCGTGCCAGGCGGGCAAGGCTTGCGGACCACCTTGCAGTTCGGCTGGAACTTGCCGATCGTGCCAGGCGGGCAAGGCTTGCGGACC
>CAZDNY010000163.1:0-7211 GCA_964506885.1 uncultured Hyphomicrobiaceae bacterium
GGGTCAATCCAGAGATGCGGGACACTAGAAGCATCGAGATGCTCGTGTGATTCAGATTGAGAAGTTCGCTCGCGACCAAGCCGCGGGTGGCTGCGAACTTCTCAATCATCACACGAATGGCGGCATCCCGATCAGAGTCGCCAGGTGTGTGCGTCCGGTACGCGGCGGATTTGGTAGATGAGCGTGACGCTGCAGCCAGACAACGGCGCCGTTTGCAGCGATTTAACAGGGTGTTTTCGAAATGATGCGTCTAACAAAGGTGAGTCTTGCCGCCGCTGCTGCGATGACAGGAGCGATCGTGTCAGCCGGGAGTGCATCGGCACGCGTCGAAGCCGGGATGCTGACTTGCGAGGTCGAGGAAGGCTTCGCGCTCATCATATCCAAGCCGCGCGACCTGCATTGCGTCTTCCACAAGTCCAACGGCCAGTCGGAAGCCTACAAGGGAAAACTCCGTGAATTCGGGCTCGATATCGGCGTATCGGGCCGCGGCGTGATTGCCTGGGCGGTGCTTGCGCAAACGACCGAGCTGCCTCCGGGTGAGCTTGCGGGTAGCTATGGCGGGCTTGAAGCGGGCGCTGCTGCCGTCGTCGGCGGCCGTGGTCAGGTCATGGTCGGAGGTGCCCGGCGGACGATCTCGCTGCAACCGCTGAGCGTCGAGGGCGAGATCGGCGTCAATATCGCTGTGGGCATCACCTCGATGGAACTGCATCCCCTCTTTCGCGGCCGCATCTCGACGCAGCACAACATCCAGGCGCCAGCGGTCGGCCATTCCTACGAAACGGTTCCGCATGAACGCCAGCACGTCCATTACGGCTGCGGCTCGTATACCCACCTGCAGCGCGGCCAGACGCTTTACGGTCTGGCACACGCGTGTGGCGTCACGGTCGAGGCCCTACTGGAAGCCAATCCAAGGATCAAGAACGTTCGGGAGATCCCGGATGGTGCGATCGTGCAAATTCCCTCGCACGTCGGGCACCACGCCAAAAGCCCGTGCGGCGACAAGGCGTACATGGAACAGGGCGAGTCGCTCGACCATGTGGCGTGGCGGTGCGGTGTCACGCTTCATGCGCTGCTTCGCGAAAATCCGGACGTGCGCGATCTGGAGAGGCTCAAACCGGGTCTCGTGCTTGCCATTCCCGCCCGAAGCGCACCCGCCCGTGAGGCCCCGGTTCGCTGGGCGAGAACCGAGACAGACACAACGGCCCACGCGTCGCCGCGTGACAGCCCCCAGCCGCCAGACCAGGCGGCCCGGGCCGCCAAGCAAGCGTGCCTCAAGCGCGTCGCGAAAGAGACCGGGGAGCCGGATGTCACCGTGCTAAGCTCGGAATTCTCACAAGCCAATTCAGTCGTGATGGTCGGTGTCGGCCGCTATCGCGCGCCGTGGCGCTGCCTCGTTTCCAACGACGGCATCGTTGCGGAGATCTCGTTCGACGGCAAGGAAGGCGGCGTTGTCGCCGTTCCGTTCGATGCCAAGGTGCCTGGCACAGACTTCAATGCGACCGGAATTATTGCGTGTGCGCGCGCGGCCGGGCAGCCGATGGGAAACTGCAATTTCGGTGTTGTGCGCGAGCGCGATGGCAGCGGTCGGATTACCGTCTTCTGGCCCGATGCGGGTAATCGCGTCATCTATTACAAGAACCTGACACCGACGTCCTATGTCGAGTCGGAAGCCGACGGCGGCGCGAAGATGACCGTGAGCCAGAAAGAGGGGCTCTACTTCGTCAAGATCGGTGAACAAAGGTTTGAAATTCCCGAAGCGGTCATGGCCGGCGGCTAGACGCTTTTGCGGTGTTCCGAGGGACGTCAGCATGTGTTTCCAGGTCAGGCTGCCCACGGTAAAATCAACTGGGACGTCGCCTATGGCGCGGTGCGTTCGTCGTCACCGGTCGCTTGTTGATCGCAAATGGAGGTGAGATGCTTCAGACTGGCCGACTTGTGGCTTCGTTGATCGCAATCGCTGGGGGTGTGCTTTTATCCGGCACTCCCGTCCGGGCCGCGCACCCGGATGTCCATGTCGCCGCCGACGTGTTGGAAGCTGCCGCTCCCGGCACGGTATTCAGGATATGGCCGCTGCAGGGCGGCGTACCGTCGGGAGCCAAGGGCTATCGCATTCTCTACCGCTCGAGTGATGCCGACGATCGTCCTGTTGCGGTGACGGGCGCCATCATGTTTCCGGCAGGAGCTGCAAAGGGTCCCGCCCGCGATGTCGTGGCATGGGCCCATCCCACCACCGGCGTGGTCAGCAAGTGCGCTCCGACGCTGCTTCCCGATCTGGCAATGAGCGTTCAGGGAATCGATGAATTGATGGCAAAGGGGTATGTGGTCGTGGCGACCGACTACATCGGTCTGGGCACCAAGGACCATCATCCCTACTTGATCGGTGCCAGCGCCGCCAGAAACATCCTGGACTCGGTGCGTGCGGCCAGACACCTGAAGCACGCGGGCGCATCCCACCGCTTCGCGGTCTGGGGGCATTCACAAGGTGGCCACGCGGCGCTGTTCACAAGTCAGCACGCCGGTTCATATGCTCCCGAACTGGAGCTTGTCGGCGTCGCCGCGGCCGCGCCGGCAACGAACCTGTCGGAACTGTTCAAGGAAGACCGCGAAACCGCGAGTGGGCGCAGCCTGACCTCCATGACGGTGTTGTCGTGGACACGGGTTTTCGGAATACCGCTCGTGGACTTGGTCCACGATCACTCGCTGCATCATTTCGAAGAGCTCGCGCACGATTGCATCGAGACGCTTGCCGACTTCTTCAAGTTGGAGCGCGACGAACAGGCGCTGGAGCGGAAGTTCCTGAAAACGGATCCGCTGGAGCATCCCAGGTTGCGGTCCATCATGCAAGAAAACGTGCCCGACCAACTGCCAGCGCATATCCCGGTCTTCATCGCGCAGGGTCTGGAGGACACCCTTGTTCGCCCCCACATCACGAAAGAGTACATGGACCGGATATGTTCGGACGGTGTGCGGGTAAAACTGCATGTGCTGAACAGCGGCTCACACATGTTTGCGGGGCGTGACAGCGCGTTCCACGCCGTGGAATGGATGACGGATCGATTCAAGGGCGTGCCGGCGCCCAACAGTTGCTGAATTGACCGGTCTTGCCGGATAGGCGCGAGCAGTCGTGTCGAGCGACATGAAGTTCACGGCCGTCGCCCCAAACGCGCCTCTGGCGGTCAAATTCTCAATGGTCGCATTCAGCTCTTCGCACGGCGCAACAGCGCCTGGACATGCTGCGCTGCTTCCATCAACGGCGTTTTTGTAGCGGCTGGATCGATGCCCGAAATCGCGTCACCCAATCGTTCGAAGCGGTCCGCGAGGGAGGGCGCTGACGCGTTGAGGTCGGGGATGTAGCCGCGCAGGCTGTTCGCCGATGGCAGGAACGCACCAGCATCAAGGCCCGCCAAGGACCTACGGGCCCGGCGCTGGAGCCGCCGCAGATGTCCATCATCGTACCCGCGCGAGGTGGTCGCAATGGCGAGGCCTGCACCGAGCAAGCCAGCTACGCCGATGCTGATCCAGGGGTTCTCCCGGATGATATGACGTGCACCGGTCAACCCATCGTCAACGGTCGCAGCGGCTTGACGGGCGCGCCTTTGTAAGACATCCGGCATAATCGCCGATAACCTATCGATCTCGCTCTTGAGCTCGCCCGCAATGTCGGACGATGGCGGTGTGGCTGCGTTGGCCGACTGCCCGCTCGCGCCGCGCTGCGCAGCGGCGGAACCAGCGGCAGAGCTGCTCCTTGCTGCATCGGAGGACTGTTGCGTGCCTGCGCGGGCCGGAGGCTGATTGATCATCTTGCTGTTCCTCAGTTGCTCGGCTTGGACGGGCATGTGAGCCCGATGCTCGACGTGCGGTCGCACTACCAATACGTCGCTCGGTTCGTTGCACCGCAATCTGCGAACGCTGACGCTTTTGCGCGCACTGGCGCGTCGTGGAGCAATGCGATTGCTCGATTCATTCGGGAGCCAAACGTCTTTGTAGACGAGCGAGTTCCACGATGCCGATCGCTTTTTATGCCCGGGCGCACTCCAATCGGTGTGGCTTACGCCGCTATGGAACTCTGCACGCACTCCGGCGTTCTGAGTGCGATACCAATTTGCGCAGGTGGGATGGACCGCACTCACAAGAATGCGTCGCCGCTCATTCGCACTCGAGATCTTTAGATCTCAAACAGCACCCGCACGACTGGACACACAGGAGATCATATATGACGACCGCTGCTTTCAATCCCAAGGAAACCACCCACTCGTCTGCCGGCGATGTGTCTGATGACCTTGCCGCTTTGCGCGCTGACATCGCACGGCTTGCGGACTCGATCGGCCAGCTCGCAGCGAACGAATTGGGCACGACTGTCGACGAAATTCAGGCAAAGGCCGGCGCCCAGGTCACGGCTGCTGAGCGCGCCATTCGACGCAACCCAACGCAAGCAGCACTGATTGCGGCGGGTGTCGGCTTCCTCGCCGGCTTGATCATGATCCGCTGATAGCTGCGCCCTCATCGAAGAGGACGGCGCTCAACCCAACTTGACCGCACCGATATAAGGAGCCGAACATGGCATCGGAATTCAGCAAGCCTTTCGAGAAGGCGGGTGACGAAGTCTCACGGCGCAGCGAGCGAGTGGCGCGCGGCATGGAAACGATGGCGGAGCGTGCCGCTGATGGTCTTGGTGAAACGGCGGAGAACCTGCGCCACGTCGCCAACGACGGTCTCGACCGCGTCGAAGTCGCCATTCGACGCAACCCGCTGGCGTCAGCAGCGATCGCTGCGGGGATCGGTTTTGTGTGTGCAGCGCTGGCGCGTCGCTAGTCACACTCGGCGCAACGGTCCCGTGTCGATGCGGAATCCCTATCCAGCAACCAGATCCCAGAAGAGCAGGTCCACATGATCAGTGATGCCGCCTCATATGTCACGGATCGTATAACCGAAGCCGCTGCGGAGCGATTGGGCCCGAAAATCGCGTGGGGTGCTGCCATTGCAACCCTCGTTCTCGCGGCCATCGCATTCGGGTTCGTTGCTCTGTATGCCTTCATTGCTCCGCTGTATGGACCGGCGGAAGCCGCGGTTCTCATCGGCGGTGGCAGTCTGGCGCTTGCGCTGCTGCTGGCATTCGTGGCCTGGGGCTACGGCCGCTGGCGACGCAACTCAAAGATGGCCGCACAAGAGAATGGCCAACCGTTTGCCGCAATCGAAGAGGAAGCCCGCGAGGCTATCGACTATTTCGGCAGCGCGCGGGTCATCGCAACAGCATTCATGTTCGGGTTCTCTGCGGCGCGCAAGGTCAAGTCCTGACCGAACGCGCCGAAACGATGGCGTGGCTCCGACCACAACACAGTTCCTTAAGAACCTGCACCGGGGGGACCCTTCCCGGGCCTTGGAGATCTTATGCCTGCTGCCTCATCACAGGGCCTGCGTCCAGCCGCAAGGCCGGCAGGTCTTCATTTGATGCCGCACCGCGCCGGCGTCAGGACATCGACCGTGAATGCAGCCATCATGGCGGGCCTCATCATCGCCGCGCTCTATCTGGGGAAGATCGTCTTTCTGCCGTTGGCTGCCGCGATCCTCGCCGCTTTCGTGCTGGCGCCGATTGTGAAGGTCCTACGGCTCATCCGAATCCCACGGGTTGCTGCTGCGGTGATCGTGGTGACTGTTACCTTTTCCGTGCTTGGCGTTCTCGGCTTCGTTTTCAGCAGCCAGGTTCGCGAATTAGCGGCCGAATTGCCGCGCTACGAAAGCACACTGCGCGAAAAGGTGCGCGAACTGCGCGTTGCTGCGATCTCCAGTCCTGCGATCGAACGGGCCGCTCAAACGCTCCAGGACTTGCAGAGCGAACTGGAACGGCCGGCAGCGGAAAAGGCGGATACCGAAGCTGCACGCGAACTGTCGCGCATAGCACCCGGTTCGCGGTCCGCGCTGGCGGCAGAGAATAATGCCGAGCGTTCCGGAGCCGACAAGCCCATCGCGGTGGAGATCCACTATCCCAGCGCAAAGCCGCTGGACAATCTCATCGCCGTGACGATGCCGCTGGTGGAGCCCTTCGCGATGCTGGCAATCGTCGTGGTCCTTGTTCTTTTCATCCTTGTTCAGAAGGAAGAGCTGCGCGACCGTTTCATTCGTCTGTCAGGTTCGAACGACATGCAGCGGACGACGGCGGCCATGACGGATGCGGCCGAGCGCTTAAGTCGCTTTCTTCTAACTTTGACGGCGTTGAACGTGGCCTACGGCGTGTTCATGACGATTGCGCTATGGTGGCTCGGCATCCCTGCCCCCGTGCTGTGGGGCATCGTCGCGGCGCTCATGCGCTTCGTGCCGCTACTCGGCTCTTTCATTGCAGCTCTCTTCCCCGTCCTACTGGCGGCTGCGGTGGATCCGGGTTGGGGAACGTTTATCGTCACGGCGGGCCTGTTCATCTTCGGCGAGGCGATGATGGGCCAGGTGATCGAGCCGCTTGCGCAGGGCCGGTCGACGGGGCTGTCACCCCTTGCGATTCTCATCGCGGCTGCGTTCTGGACCGTACTGTGGGGCCCGGCGGGACTGCTGCTGGCCATACCGATTACGCTGTGTCTGCTCGTCCTCGGACAGCACGTCGATCACCTCAAGTTTCTCCATGTCCTGCTGGGAGATGAACCTGCGCTCAGTGATGGGGAGCGCTTTTATCAGCGCACGCTTGCCGGAGACGCAACCGAGATCACCGAACTTGCGGAAAAGCGCATGAAGCAGCTGCCGCTGAGCACCTATTACAACGACGTCGCCATCGAGGGACTGCGACTGGCGCAAGCCGATGCCGACCGCTCCGTCATCGAAGACGAGCATATGGCCGTGATCGAGGCGACGGTCGAAACCATGGTGGACAATCTCTGGGAGTTGCCGGACCAGCTGCCTGAGGCCTTCGCCAACGGCGAGGGGGCGGTGGACAGCGCTGCATCAGACGATGCGGAACGGGAGGGCATGTCCATGGGGACAGCGGACCTGCCGGTTCTCGATCGGGAAGACCTGCCTGCCGATTGGCATAACGAGAATGCGGTGGTCTGTCTTCCGGCGGAAAGCCTGGTCGACAAGGCGGCGGCGCACATCCTTTCACATGTCGTCAGCCGCCATGGCGTTGAAGCGAACGTTGTTGATCAATCGGTGCTTTTTGCCAGCCCGTCCGACCTGCCGGTCGAAGATGTCAGGCTCGTGTGCATCTGCTCGCTCAAAGATCAGCTTGC
>CAZDNY010000164.1:0-7191 GCA_964506885.1 uncultured Hyphomicrobiaceae bacterium
GGCGGCTGATGGCTGCCCTCGCTCCGGCCGGTAATGTCGGGCAGGAAGGCGGCAGCAAAGCGGTCCGCAATGCCGTTAACCGTAGGCCCGTTTTGGCGAAAACCCAGACCCTTGTGTACGGGCGGCAATGACCGCCGGATCATTGCGCTCCGCCGGAGGTCATCACGTTGACACCCTGGAGGGCCTTCAGGGCGTTTATGCAACCTGCACCGAAGTGGGCATCGGGTCCGGGTTCTCCGAGATCGGCGGCGGTCTGCGTGATCTGCTCCAGGATCTGCTGGCGGACCAGCCGCGGAGATTTCGACAGCAGCAGTGCCGTCACCGCCGAAACATGCGCGGCGGCGAACGAGGTTCCGCTGGCCAGATCGTAGGCGCCATCCCTGGCGGCGGCGATGACGTCGACTCCGGGGGCGGCGACGTCGATGTAGTCGCCGATGTTGGCGTGCTCGTAGAGCTCCTTGTCCTCGCCGATGGCGGTGACGGCTATGACGTCGGGATGGGCGGCCGGGAACGCCGGAGGTGCCTGGGGACCGCCGTTGCCGGCAGCGGCGACGAAGACGATGCCGGCTGCGGTGCCCTTGGCAATGAATTTGCCAAGTTGGGTGTCCAGCGGCGGGCCGGCGAAGCTCATGTTGACGACGCGCGCACCCTTCATCATGACCCAGTTGAGGCTCAGTGCGAGGCGATAGCTCGTGCCCCTGCCGCCGGAGGGCTGGCCGGTTCCCGTTGCGGTGAAGGCCTGCACGGACAGGATGCGCGCATCCGGTGCAATTCCGGTCATCTCGCCTTTCGCTACAATGATGCTTGCTATGGCGGTGGCGTGGGTGTCCGGCGTGAAGGGCTCGGCGGGAAACGCATTGAAGCGGCCGGCGATCGCCTGAGCCAGTTCTGGATGGGATTCATCGACGCCGGTATCGATCACGGCGACCAGGACATCGGCGCCGCGGGAGATCGCGTTGGCCCTGGGGGCATCGATCAAGTCGAGCGCGTACTGCGGCAGTGTCGCGCCGGTGCGCTCGCCCGGCTCGATGGCTGGCGCGGCAGGAGCCCGCCTGGTCGAGCGTTCGCGGGGAACAGCTCCAGCGGCTGCACCATCGTTGAGCGTGTAGCGCCAGTTGGGCTGGCTGGTTTCGACGCCGGGCTGGCCGGCGAGTGCGGCGACCACGTCTTCGACGGTGCGCCCGGCGGGGATGCGGAAGCGATACAGACTGGTGCCGAGCATCGTCAGGCGGGTTTGTGACAGTGTCACCAGCCCGAAACTGCCGATCAGGCGGTTTGCGACCTGCTGCGGCGCGTTGCCGGGAATTTCGACCAGGACCTCGTCGGGCTCGAAGGGGCTGTCGTCCGCGCTGGCGATGGCCGGGGCCGGACGTGGCAGCGGCGGCGATGCGGCGTTGCGTGGCGGAGGAGGAATGCGCACGCAGTTACCGTTGCGCTTACGCGTTCCGTCAGGGCAGGCGCTGCGGACGGTGCGGGTGCAGGTGCCATTGCGCAGGCGCCAGCCGGGACGGCATCGTGGCGGTGGCGGCTGCGGTGTCGCATCGCGGATGCAGCGTTTTCCGATGCGGCGCGTGTCGGGCGGGCAGACCGTGGGCGGTGGCGGGGTCACGATCGGGACGCAGAACCGGCCTTTGCGAACGCTGTCCTTCGGGCATGGCGGAATGATGCACCGATACTTGTTTCGTCCAAACTTGCGGGGACGCGCCGGTGGCGGGCAATCGCAGACACCGCGGCGCAGGCGTCCGCCGATGCAGCGGCCGGGGTCGGTCGGTGGGGCGGGTGTCACGTCGACACATTCGCCGTTGATGCGGCGCTGGTTGCCTTTGCAGGGGCGCGGCGGTGTGATGCAACGGTAGCGGTTGCGGCCGAAGCGACGGAGCTTCGATCCACGCGGGCAAATGCACGAGCGCCCTGCACGTTTGCCGCCGATGCAGACGACGGGGTCTGAGCCGACTCCAGGCGTGCCGGAGGGGGGCGGGCCTGATGGAATGCAAAGCTTGCCGACGCGCTTCATGCCCTTGGGGCACGGGCGCGGCCCGCTGGTGCACTTGTAGGTCGTGCGGTTGATACGGCGCGGCGTGCCACCATTGGGACAGGCGCAACGCTTGCCGACGCGCACGCCATTGATGCAGACGACGCGCGGACCGACGCTGGAACCGGAAAAATTGCCGCCTCGATCGGGCCGGCGGTTTCCAGAAGAGCCCTTGCACAGGCCGAGCTTCTGCAATTGCGGCGGACAGGCCTGCGCCAACTGCGTTGGTCGCAAGGCCTGGTTGGCCGCTGGGGAGCGGGACTCGGACGAGGCTGTTGGGCCAGCGGCCGAAGGAGAACCGTGGAACATTGCGAGCAAGAGACACAGCGTCGTTGCCAACCTCGCCACAAGGCGTGCCCGGCCGGCATGGGCAATCTGTGGCTCGCCCTTGCGGCTCGTCTTGGTTGCGGGGCGTCTCAACGGCATCGTCGGCTCGCTTTGGTCGAAATGCGCGCGCGGTGCAGTGCGAAGCTCAGCACGTATTGCGGCCCGCGCGGAGAATAATTCAGCCCCAATGTCGTCAGTGTAGCCCTGTTCCCGGGCGGCTACCAGCGGCAGCGCGTAATATGATGCCGGGCCAATTGTGTTCACGGGGCGATATGGTTGATTTGGAGGCATCGGCTTTGGACCCGTCAGACGTCTTGCCGGCGGGCCCGAAGTCGTCGCCCCGGCGCATCGGCTGTCGCTTTGTCGCTGCTGGTGCTGTGCCGGTTCAATCGCTGCAGATCGACGTCAGTTCAGGATGTTTTCAGCAATGCGAACAGGAACGGGCCCAGCAAATAGGCCGCGTAGAGGAGTACGGCGGACAGGACGAGGCGTAGCATCCAGTCGGGCAGGGTCCCGGTCAGACGGCTGCCGAGCGCAATTCCAGGGATAGAACCGGTCAGAAGCGCAAACAGGATCATCCAGTCGACATTTCCGAGCCCAAGGTGGCCGAGGCCGGCAACAAAGGCCCGCGGGACGGCATGGACGATGTCGGTCCCGACGATGCGGCGGGCCACCAGGCCGGGGTAGAGCGCGGAGAGAATGGCAACGCCGATGGCGCCGGCGCCGACCGATGTGAGGGTGACCAGCACGCCAAGTACAAGGCCCGTTGCCAGCGTGGTGGCGCCGCGTACCGGCACATTCACAGCGTCGGCGTGCTTGCGCACGTCGCGAAGAACCCACGGGCACAGCGGAATTATAATGGCGCTGAAAACCAACAGCATGGCCAGAAGACCGCGGATGATGTCCGACAGGCGCTGAGTGTCGGGCGCCGCCAGATAGAGCCACGCGAGGGTTGCCAACGAGGCCGCGAGACTGCCCGTCGCAAGGCGCTTGAGGATCGCCCAATTCACGTTGCCGAGCTTGTGATGCTTCACGGCTGCGGTGGCCTTCGTGAGCGAGGCGAAGAGGAGGTCGGTGCCGACCGCGACGGCGGGATTGACGCCGAATCCGGAGATCAGCATGGGGGTGAGCAGGGCGCCTGCGCCCACGCCGGTCAGTCCGACGAGGAAGCCGACAAGGCCTCCGCCGCCTGCCATCAATACAAGAGTTTCGAGCGGAAACGGGCTCATGTGTGGGTCCAATGCTTGGCATCACGCTGAAACCCTGGCGGGACGGACCATATCGGTCAGCCGCATCGCGCCCCTTCCGAGGCGGCGTCGGTGGCCGGAAGGAGATCACATAGATTAGGTGTCGTCTATTTATGTATAGAGCGGATTATTTTATCGTCTCTGCCGTTTCTGGATTTTCGTGCCCTCCGCAACCGCCTCTCTGGGATGGTCGGACCTCGAGGCGCCCGGCGTGCGCAGCGTCGTTGCGTTTTATGAGCGAGCGGTCAGTTTTCGACGGTTTCCGTTATTGCCGAGCTGAGAGGTCAAGATTTTCGGCTTGAAGAAATCAGTGCGGTCTGGCATCGAGGTTTCAGGAACCCCATGCACCGCGGCGCCGCTCGAAGCGGTTGCTTGCGGGCCCTAGCAACAGACACCAGATGTGGTGCAGCGCAGTTCGGCATCGCTTTCAGGCGGGCCGGTCGCGGGCACTTTTGGCCAGGAGTGATCAATGACCGTTTCGAAGACGCAGGTCCTCGAAGCCCTGCGGCGGGTCAAGGGACCCGATCTGGAGGGCAATATCGTCGAACTCGGACTGGTATCCGAGGTCCTGATCAAGGATGGGCGCGTTTATTTCTCGGTTACGGTTCCGGCCAGCAAGGCGGAGGAACTGGAACCGTTGCGCCAGGCGGCGCAGAAGGTGGTGGAAGAGATCGAAGGAGTGTCGGGGGCGACGGCTGTCCTGACGGCGGAGGCGCCACGCGGCACGGCCGGCACGGTGAATGGCGGCGGGGCGCAGGAGCATGCGCGCGTCACCCAGGCGCGCCAGAAAGGGGCAGCCGGAGACGGAGCGCCGCGGCCGAAGCAGACGGCGGGCGTGCCGGGCGTCAAGCACCTGATCGCCGTCGCTTCGGGCAAGGGCGGCGTCGGCAAGTCGACGACCGCGGTCAACCTCGCGCTGGGCTTCCTTGCGAACGGCCTGAAGGCCGGTGTGCTGGATGCCGACATCTATGGTCCCTCGCAGCCGCGTCTGCTGGGACTGTCGGGACAGCCGACGCCGATGCCGGATTCGAATGCGCTGAAGCCGATGGAAGGGTACGGCCTCAAGGCCATGTCGATGGGCTTCATGATCGACGAGGCTACACCGGTGGTGTGGCGCGGGCCGATGCTGGTGTCGGCCCTCAACCAGATGCTGCGCGACGTGGCCTGGAACATCGACGGTGATCTCGACGTGCTCGTGATCGACATGCCGCCGGGGACGGGCGACGTGCAGCTGTCGATGGCGCAGCAGGTGCCGCTGTCGGGTGCCGTGATCGTTTCGACGCCGCAGGATCTGGCGCTGATCGATGCGCGCAAGGGGCTCAACATGTTCCGCAAGGTCGATGTGCCCGTGCTCGGGATCATCGAGAACATGAGCTACTTCATCTGCACGAAGTGCGGCGAGCGCCATGAGATCTTCGGCCATGGCGGCGCGAAGAACGAGGCCGAGAAGCTGGGACTGCCGTTCCTCGGCGGCATCCCTCTCGACATCAACATCCGCGAGCGCTCGGACGCGGGCCAGCCGATCACCGCGACGGAGCCGCAGTCCATTCACGCGCAGACCTTCCGCGATCTGGCGGCGCGTGTGTGGAGCGAAGTGGAGTCGTCGAAAGGCAAGCGAACGCCGCCGCCTGAACTGCACGTGCATGACGGTGGCAAGATGCTGCAGGTAAGCTTCGATGACGGCCGTGCCTACGACCTGTCGGCGGAGATGCTGCGCGTGATGAGCCCTTCGGCGGAGGTACAGGGGCATTCGCCCGATCAGCGCGTTACGGTGGCGGGCAAGCGGGGTGTCAAGATTTCGAAGATCGAGCCGACCGGCAATTACGCCGCCAAGATCATCTTCGACGACGGCCATTCGACGGGGCTTTATGCGTGGACCTATCTCGACGCGCTCGGCCGCGAGAAGGAGAGCCGCTGGTCGGCCTACGAGGCGGAGCTCGCCAAGAAGGGCCTGAGCCGAGGCTAGAGAGTGCTCCGGCAATTGGTGGATGAACACGTCGGGCGGCTCAGTGGGCCGCCCGTATCTTTTTTGGGCCGCGGGTTCATCGGGCGATCAGAAATGCGATGATGAGAAGTACGCACACGGCGGCGTGGGTGACGATCGTAAGCGGGATGGCTTTGGCGAGATTTCCCGAGCGCGCGGCCGAGCTTGCCAGACCGGCCGGGATCGCCGCCAGGAGCGCGATCCACGTGGGCGGCGGCAACGGGGCGGCGAGAAGTATCGCCAGCCCGGCGACGAACCAC
This sequence comes from uncultured Hyphomicrobiaceae bacterium, assembly GCA_964506885.1. Classification (GTDB taxonomy): domain Bacteria; phylum Pseudomonadota; class Alphaproteobacteria; order Rhizobiales; family Hyphomicrobiaceae; genus JAEUMD01. Next base: position 5,851 of record CAZDNY010000164.1, read on the forward strand.
GCCGATACCAGGCGAGCGGCGCGTTTCGGGCCGACGCGCGCAGGCAAAGTGAGCTTGCCCGCGCTGCGATCCGCCGAGATGTCGGGAATGGCATTGATCCACAGAATCGCGGCGGCGAAACAGCCGAGCCCGGCGCCGACCCACCAAGCTTCGAGCGGTATGTGTCCGGTCAGGACCAGAGACACGCCGACCAGCGGCAATAGGCCAAACGTAATCGCGATGACGAGATCGCCGAGACCCCGGCAGACGAGGCAGGGCGGCGCGGTGTAGGTGACGGCCAGCACGACACCGATGGCGCCGACGAGCAGGAGTTCCGGTCCTGTCAGCGCGACCATGATCAGGCCGATGACACTGCCGCTGAGGAGCAGGACCAAGCCGAGCCGGAGACTCTGTGCTCGGGTCAAGACGCCGTTCTGGATGAACCGCGCACCTCCAGTGTAGGGGTGCAGGCGGCCGACGTTGGCGGCATCGGTTCCGTTGGCATCGTCGAAGGCGTCATTAAGCACGTTGGCGCCGGCGTGGACCAGGGCGATGGCCAGCATGCACACGAGCAGGCGGATGGTGTACGTTTCAGGGGCAAGGCGATCGAAGCCAACGAGAGTGCCGGCGACCATCACAGGTAGAACGGAAGCGGACAGGAATGCCGGGCGCGTGGCGGCAAACCAGGTCGAAATCCGGTTTTTCAGGGTCCGCCCATGGTAAATTTCGCTCGTCGGCTCGGGCATGTCGCTATTCTATCTTGAAGGACGCGCAGGATTGTCGGCGTGAATGACCTAGAGCAATTGTCAGCACGCAAGAAGCGCGTACTCAAGAGCCGGGAGCACTTCCATTTCAAGACGCAGGATCACATGACCAAAAAGCAGACCGCCAAATCGCGCGCCGCAACGGCGCAAGCTTCCGCAGCAAAAAGTGATGAGCAGCCGGAAGGGCAAGGCCGCGACTGGATCGACGCGGAACTGGAAGACAGCTTCGACGAAGAGCTGGAGCTGGAAATCGACGATCATCGCGCGCCGTTCGATGTCAAGGACCTCATGCGCAAGCGCAAGAAGTCCGAGATCGACCGCAAGACCTATTTCCACGAATTGTTTCGGCTGCAAACCGAGCTGATCAAGCTGCAGGACTGGGTGCAGCATACGGGCTACCGCCTGGTCGTCGTGTTCGAGGGTCGTGATGCTGCCGGCAAGGGTGGCGTGATCAAGCGCATTACGCAGCGGCTCAATCCGCGCGTGTGCCGGGTGGTGGCGCTGCCGGCACCGACCGAGCGCGAGAAGCAGCAGTGGTATTTCCAGCGCTATGTGCCGCATCTGCCTGCGGCCGGCGAAATGGTGCTGTTCGACCGCT
>CAZDNY010000165.1:0-7181 GCA_964506885.1 uncultured Hyphomicrobiaceae bacterium
TGACACCGTGCATCAGGGCATTCGCACGCCCAAGCATTCGCTCAAGGGCTGCATTGATTGCCATCAGGTGCAAGGCGATGACGGCAAGCCCGTCACCGTCGCCGACCCCAAGCACTTCTGCCGCACCTGCCACGATTATGCAGCGGTGCGCTTGGACTGTTTCGAGTGTCACGCTTCGCGTCCGGGTGAGGAAACGAAGACCGGCGCCTCGAGCGTCAACCCGCACACCGGCATGACATCGGGCGATGTCGCCGCCCTCAACCGGTATCTGGAGGGAGCGAACCGATGAGCATGAAGTTCGAATTCCCCGAAACCTGCGGCAGTGGCGGCGGCGCGTGCGGCTGCTCTGCTGGTCAAGACCTGCCCAATGTGGCCAGCGTCCCACCCGCCGATCCGGTCGAGGTTGGCCGCCGCTGGTTCCTGAAAGCCGCCACCGCATTCACCACGACGGTGCTCGCACCTGGTGTCACGCTGATGGCGTTCGGCGAGACGGCACCTGCCAGCGCGCGGCCTGCCGATCAGCCAGTTTCCTCAAAGCAGCGCTGGGGTCTGTTGATCGACGCAGCGAAGTGCCCGGACGGCTGCACCGCGTGTGTTTCGGCCTGCAACGAGGAGAACGGCATCGCCGAACCCAAGCGCCTAGCCACCGACGCGCAGTGGATCCGCAAGCTCACTGTGACGAACCCCAAGGACGGATCGTCCTTCTCCATGCCGTTCATGTGCCAGCACTGTGCCGAGCCGCCCTGCGTCGACGTCTGTCCGACCGGTGCCTCATTCCGGCGTGCCGACGGCATCGTGCTCGTCGATCGCCACATCTGCATTGGTTGCCGCTACTGCATGATGGCCTGCCCCTACAAGGCGCGCTCGTTCGTTCACGAGCCGCTTGAGGACCAGAAGCCGTATGCACCGCGCGGCAAGGGGTGCGTCGAAAGCTGCACCATGTGCGTGCATCGTGTTGACGCTGGCGGCACGCCCGCATGCGTCGAGGCCTGCGCCAAGACCGGCAACGCTGCCATGATCTTCGGCGACCTGAACGATGCCAGTTCCGAGATCGCCAAGCGTGTCGCCACCTATCGCACGACGCGCGTCCGCGCCGACCTGGGCACCGACCCCGGCGTCTACTACCAGAACATTTGAAACGAGAGCCGGATCTGAGGCCGGCCACAGAGGCAAAAGCGATGGCGCGCATCACGTTTCAGAAGCTTGAAGATCACAGCTCCTTCTTCTGGGGCCTACTCGGGCTGCATGCCCTGGTGGTTGCCGCCGGTCTCGGCGCCTTCCTTTACACCGAGCACCACGGCCACATCGTCACCGGCATGAACAACGCCATCGTCTGGGGCACGCCCCACGTGTTCGCTGTCTTCCTCATCGTCGCTGCCTCTGGCGCGCTCAACGTCGCCTCGATTTCGTCGGTGTTCAACAACCTGGCCTACAAGCCGTTCGCGCGACTATCGGGTATCCTCGCGATCTCGCTGCTGGTCGGCGGCCTCATGGTTCTGGTACTCGACCTTGGCCGGCCCGAGCGCCTGACCGTCGCCATGACGACCTACAATTTCAAGTCGATCTTCGCCTGGAACATCTACCTGTACACGGGCTTCCTTGTGATCGTTGCGGCCTACCTGTTCACCATGATGGACCGGTCGCTGGCCAAGACCGGCAAGGCGAGCAAGGCGATGGGCTGGTTCGCCTTCACGTGGCGTCTGGCACTCACCACAGGTACCGGCTCGATCTTCGGGTTCCTTGTTGCGCGTGAAGCCTACGATTCCGCGATCATGGCGCCGCTTTTCATTGCCGCCTCGTTCCTCTACGGCCTGGCATTCACTGTGCTCGTGCTGCTCACCATGTGCCGCGAGACGCGCCAGCAGCTGATGAGCGAGGAAATGGTCGCCAAGTTCTTGAACCTCGTCATCATCTTCGCGCTGGCCGTGCTCTATTTCACGGCCGTCAAGCATCTGACCGCGCTGTACGCCAGCGAGCATCACGGCGTCGAGGCCTTCATCCTGCGCGATGGCGGCATCTACACGACGCTGTTCTGGGTCGGACATGTTCTGGTCGGCAACGTGCTGCCGATCCTCATCGCCGCCTTCCTGTCGGGCGAAGGCAAGCCCTTCAGCGCCCGCCAGGGCCTCGCCATCGCATCCGTGCTCGCAATCTTCGGCGGTCTCGCCTTCATGTACGTAACGATCATCGGCGGTCAGGCTTATCCGCTCGATCTCTTCCCCGGCATGGAGGTGAAAAGCTCGTTCCTGGACGGCGAGGTGGCCAGCTACGCCCCGACCTTGCCCGAGGTTCTCCTGGGCCTCGCCGGTGTTTCCATCGCGATGCTGGCAACGGGTGTGGCGCTCAAGGTGCTGCCGTTCCTGCCGCGCGGCGTGGAGACGGAAGGCTGACGCGGGGCGTCAGCGTGACTGTAACGGGGGAGCGACGGGGACGGACCGCAATCGCGCGGCAGGGCAGGGAGCCTGACGTTCGCATTCATGGTGGAGTTGTCCGGTCGTGGCCCATGTTCTGATTGCAGCTGCGCACAAGTCGTCGGGCAAGACGACCGTGACCCTGGGACTTGCGCGCGCGCTCCGTGACGCGGGGCTCACCGTCCAGACCTTCAAGAAGGGCCCCGACTACATCGATCCGATGTGGCATGCCCGCGCCACCGGCCGGCCTGCCTACAATCTCGACTTCAACACCCAGACCGCCGCCGAGATCACCGAACTGCTGGCGGCCAAAGCCTCCAGCGCCGACATCTCGTTCATCGAGGCCAACATGGGCCTTTATGATGGAGTCGACGTGGAAGGCCGCGACGGCAACGCCGCGCTCGCCAAGCTCGTCGGCGCACCCGTAATCCTCGTCGTCGATACCGAGGGCATGACGCGCGGCATCGCGCCATTGCTCATGGGCTATCGCGTATTCGATCCGGAAGTGCACATTGCCGGCGTCATCCTCAATCGCGTTGCCGGTGCGCGCCATGAGGCCAAGCTGCGCGCCGCCATCGAGCGCTATACTGAACTGCCCGTGCTCGGCGTGCTGCCGCGCGAGGAAGCCTTGATGCTGCCCGAGCGCCATCTCGGCCTGACCACGCCCGCCGAGACGGATGCGGTCGAAACTTTCATCGCCCGCATCGCCGCGCGTGTTACAGAGCGCTTCGACCTGGCGACGCTGAAGGGCATTGCGAAGATGGCGTTGCCTCTTCCGCCGCCGCGCCCTATCGCACAAGCTCCCGGTGCCGCCGCGGCAGACCGGGTCCGCATAGCGATCGCCCGCGATGCCGCATTCGGCTTTTATTATCCCGACGACCTGGAGGCCTTGGAGAGAGCCGGGGCCGACCTTGTCTTCTTCGACACCATGCGCGACACGGCGCTGCCCCAGGCGGACGGGCTCTTCATCGGCGGTGGTTTCCCAGAAACTCACATGGCGGCTCTGCAGGCCAACGCCGGCATGCGCGCGTCGATCCGCAAGGCAATCGAGGCAGGCCTGCCGACCTACGCCGAATGCGGAGGGCTGATGTACCTGACACGGGCCATCCGCTGGCACGACGAGCGCGCCGAGATGACCGGCGTGATCGATGCCGAAGCGGTCATGCACGAAAAGCCCCAGGGCCGCGGCCAGATCGTGATTGCGCGAATGCCTGACTGCCCTTGGCCGGCAATGCCCGGCGATGACACCCGTGCGGGATCGATAAATGCACATGAATTCCATCATGCAGCCCTTGTCGATTTGCCCGCAGACACCACCTTCGCTTTCGAGATCCGCCGCGGCATGGGTATTGACGGAAAGCACGATGGCATTGTTGTTCACAACGCACTCGCCTGCTTCGCGCACCAGCGCACCACGCAATCCAACCCGTGGACATTGCGTTTCATTGCCCACGTTCGCGCCATCAAGGCTGGCAGGACATTTGGCAGCAGAGCGGAGGCTCAATGCAACGTCGGGCCGGCCATCACCAACGCCGCTCCATGATCCGTTCTGAGTGAATGAAGCCAGAGAAGAAACGTAACGACTTTCCCAAGGAGCACGATGCATGACCAACGACACCACCCGTTTTGATGCGGTCATCGCGGCGATCGATGCCGCCAACGCGGATGACCCGCGCAAGACCGAGGTCGATGGCGCTGCCCGCCCCTACGAGGTCGTCTACTCCGAGCGCATGAGCGCGCGGCTCGCCGACATGTACCCGGATGCCTCGGAGGTCTTGCGCATCGCCGCGCGCGCCCAGCATATCCGCCGCTGGGACATCCCGCGCAGCCGGTATCCCGAGGGCCGCAATGGCTACAACGACTGGCGCAAGGCCTGCCGCGAGCATCACGGCGAGGTCATTTCGAAGATCATGTCCGCTCACGGCTACGGGCAGGAGGAGATCGACCGTGTCGTCATGCTGATCAAGAAGGAGCAGCTGAAAAAGGATCGCGAGTCGCAGGCGCTGGAGAACGTCGTCGACGTCGTCTTCGTCGAGCACTACTTCGATGAGTTCCTTGGCAAGTACTCCCAGTACGACGACGACAAGATCATCGACATCGTCGGCAAGACGCTGCGCAAGATGTCGCCGAAAGGTCATCAGGCCGCGCTGTCGCTCGATCTTCCCGAGCGTACCCGCGATCTTGTCATGAAAGCCGTCGAACGCGAAAAGGACACGCTGGCAAAGCTTGCCGCCGTTGCGCTCGACTAGACAAACAACGAAACCGACGCATGCGCAGGGGGCCGGACCGCCCAGGCAGCGCGAGAAGAACGTGTGAGGAGAGATCAGGAATGAGCGTGACGAAGAGTGAGGTGCTCGATCGCCTGCGCGCCATCAAGGGACTTGGTGACGGCGGCAATATCGTCGATCAGGGCCGCGTTTCGGAGATCATCATCAAGGAGGACCGGGTCTATTTCTCGATCACGGTGCCGATCGATCGCGCCGGAGATCTCGAACCCCTGCGCCAGTCCGCAGAGCAGGCCGTCGCCGGTATGGAAGGCGTCAGCGCCGTCACCGCGGTCCTGACCGCCGAAGCGGCACAGGGCACGGCAGGCAAGACCAATGGCGCCAACGGTTCTGGTGGTGCGCACCCCGCCAAGCTGGGCAGTGTCCCTGGCGCCGGTGCCTCGCCGTTGGCCCATATGCCGGGCCTCCCGGGCGTCAAGCACATCGTCGCCGTCGCTTCCGGCAAGGGCGGCGTCGGCAAGTCGACGACGGCCGTCAATCTCGCGCTGGGCCTGCAGGCCATGGGCCTGCGCGTCGGCATGTTCGACGCCGACATCTATGGTCCCTCGCAGCCGCGCCTGCTGGGCCTCACCGGCGAGCAGCCATCCGCCACTGAGGACCAGCAGAAACTGATCCCGCTGAAGGCATATGGTCTTGCCGTCATGTCCATGGGCTTCCTCGTCGAGGAGGATCTACCGATCGTCTGGCGCGGCCCGATGGTCACGCAGGCCTTGAACCAGATGCTGTTCGACGTCGCCTGGAACATCGACGGCGATCTCGACGTATTGATCATCGACATGCCGCCGGGCACCGGCGACGTCCAGCTCACCATGGCCCAGCAGGTCCCCATGTCGGGTGCGGTGATCGTGTCGACGCCGCAGGATCTCGCTCTGATCGATGCCCGCAAAGGCCTCAACATGTTCCGCAAGGTCGACGTGCCCGTCATCGGCATCGTCGAGAACATGAGCTACTTCATCGCGCCTGATACGGGCAAGCGCTACGACATCTTCGGTCACGGCGGCGCCGAGCGCGAGGCCGAGAAGCTGGGTCTGAAGTTCCTCGGCGGCGTGCCCTTGCACATGGACATCCGCGAACTTTCGGATGCCGGCACACCTGTGACCGCGGTCCGCCCGGAAGGTCCGGAGGCAGCCGTCTTCAAGGAAATCGCCGGCAAGGTTTGGGAGGCCGTACAGACCTCCAAGGGTATCGAGGCGCCGATCGTCAAGCTTTCTCCTGATCGCGACAGCCTCAAGGTCACCTTCAAGGATGGCTATTCCTATGATCTGCCCGCCGAGATGCTGCGCGTCATGAGCCCGTCGGCGGAGGTGCAGGGCCATTCCGAGGAACAGCGCGTCACGGTGCCCGGCAAGCGCAACGTCAAGATCAAGACAATGCAGCCGGTCGGCAAGTACGCCACCAAGATCAGCTTCGACGACGGCCACGACACCGGCCTCTACTCCTGGTCCTATCTGCTCGAACTGGGCAAGAACAAGGATGCCAAGTGGAAAGCTTATCTGGAGGAGCTGGCAGCCAAGGGCCTGAGCCGCACCTGACCCGCTTTTATCGCAGTGCGAAACATGATCGGCGGAAGCTCATAGCTTCCGCCGATTTCTTATTGATTCATCGAATAGGCCCGTAGCGCGCTTGACAAGGCAGCGGCCTCGGAGACGATGATGTCGCTACAATCCAGAACGGGGAGTGAGGGCGCGACAGCGTCTCGGCATCTCCGCACGCCAAGTTATACGCGGTCACACAACACGGTCACACGACGTGCTCACACGTCGAGGCATTGAGGAAGGAAACGCCATGTCTATGCTCGTCAGGTCGAGGTGCTGTGCGGCGAAACTGATGGCCTATCCGCTCGCGTTTTTCGGACTCGCACTGATGGCCCTGCCTGCAGCCGCGGCCGACCCGCTTGTGTCGGTCGACTGGATCAAGGCAAATCTCGGCAAGCCGGGCATTGTTCTGCTCGATGTGACGAGCGGCGGCGGCCGCACCAAGGCAGACTTTGCCGCAGGCCATATCCCCGGTTCCGTTTACACCGACTATGCCAAGGGCGGCTGGCGCATCAAGACCAAGGACGGCGTCAAGGGTATGCTGCCGCCGGTTGCCGATCTGGAAAAGTTGATCGGAACTCACGGCATCGGCAACGACAGCCACGTCGTACTCGTGCCCCTCGGCGGCAGTGCCCGCGACATGGGAGCTGCAACGCGTCTCTACTGGACATTCAAGCTGCTCGGCCACGACAAGGTGTCGATCCTCGACGGTGGCTATATGGCCTGGATTGCCGATATCGACAAGCAGACCAAGAAGCCGCTCAATCCGCTGGAGACCGGCGAGGTGACACCTGCGGCACAGAGTTTCAAGGCCAACGTCAACAACGAAGTGCTGGCCACCAAGGACGATGTTCTCGCGGCGATGGCCGACAAGCAGCCCCTGGTCGACAATCGCCCCAACGACTTCTTCCTCGGTGTCACCAAGAGCGGCGCCGCCAAGTCGAGCGGAA
>CAZDNY010000166.1:0-7170 GCA_964506885.1 uncultured Hyphomicrobiaceae bacterium
GCAGCCGGAGTGCCGGCGCTTGCGGGCGAGCCGGCGCGCCGTTTCGCCGCGGCCTGGGCGGTGACGCAAGCCGCCACGGCCTATGATCGTGACCAGGCTGAACAGGCATTGAGCGGCGTTCTGGCCCGTGACACCGCATCCGCGTGAATCGGTCTAAATTCACCGCAACACCGGGAAAACTTGACGTTCAAGGCCCCATGGCGCAACACCACGAGCAATGACGAGCCCGATGACCAGTCAATCCGCAGCCCCCGATGCTGCACGCGGCGAGCGCGCCTGGGACGATCCCGGCGGCGAGGACGCCCGAGCGGCCGGCGAAATGCTGGTTGTCGACGTCGAAGGTTTCGAAGGCCCGCTAGATCTGTTGCTGGCATTGGCGCGCACCCAGAAGGTCGACCTGTCGCGCATTTCGATCGTCACGCTGGTCGATCAATATCTGAAGTTCATCCGCGAGGCACAGAAGCTGCGCCTCGAGATCGCCGCCGACTATCTCGTCATGGCAGCGTGGCTCGCGTTTTTGAAATCGCGGCTGCTCTTGCCGCGCGATGAAGACGTCGGCGAACAGCTGACCGCCGAGGAAGCCGCCCAGCGACTGGCATTCCGCCTCATGCGTCTGGATGCGATGCGCCGCGCCGCCGCCGAACTGATGACGCGCAAGCGTCTTGGTCAGGATGTTTTTGCGCGCGGCTGGCACGAGCCCGTCGAGACCGTGAAAGAGACGCGCTACACCGCCGAGATCATCGACCTGCTGAAAGCCTATGCCGACCAGCGCCGCCGCACGATCAAGGTCGAGCATGTCGTCAAGGCCCGCACCGTCTGGTCGATCAAGGAAGCGCGCGGCCGCCTGGAGCGCCTCGTCGGCGCCAGGCTCGGGCACTGGGTGCAGCTCGACCTGTTTCTGGTCGAGTACCTGCCATCGCCCGAAGCCAAGCGCACCGTGCTCGCAAGTTCGTTCGGCGCAAGCCTCGAAATGGCTCGCGAGGGCCTCGTCGAACTGCGCCAGGAGAGTGCCTTTGCACCGCTCTATGTGCGCCAGCGGACCGACGCTGGAACCGGCGAGGCGGACGAAGGTGGGCGAACCGGTGATGGGGCAGGCGAGGGTGCCAGCGGGTAGGGCGGCGGGCGCCCACGCGGTGCCTTCCTGGTGAGACGCGTGTCATGTGCGGAGTAGCATGAACGACAACAGATCGAAGGACCGGGCCGACATGGGACCGCCACGCCTGACATTGGTGCCCAAGGACGAGACGCGAACCGTCGACGGTAACGCGGCAGAAGGCGTGCCGCCGCCGTTTACCGATCCCGAAGCCGCACCCCTCGCACTAGGCGAAGAGGCCGCTGCGACTGCCCCCGTGCCACTGCCGGACGATGGCTTGGCGGTGGCCGGAGACGATCCCGTCGCCATGCTCGCCGCGCAGGATCGCCGCGAGAAACTTCGTATCATCGAAGCGGTGCTGTTTGCCGCGACCGAACCGCTGAGTGAAGAACAGCTCGCAGCGAGCCTGATCGAGGATGACGACGTCGCGGCACTGCTCGCGGAGCTTCAAGCGTTCTACGCGCCGCGCGGCATCAACCTGACCAGGGTCGCCGGCAAGTGGGCGTTCCGCACCGCCGAGGATCTCTCGTTCCTGCTGCAGCGCTACGCGCGCGAGGAGCGGCGGCTGTCGAAAGCGGCCCTCGAAACGCTGGCCATCATCGCCTATCACCAACCGGTCACACGCGCCGAGATCGAGGAGATTCGTGGCGTCTCCACCTCCGCCGGGACACTCGACATCCTGCTGGAAACGGGTTGGATCCGCCCGCGCGGCCGTCGCCGTGCGCCGGGCCGTCCGGTAACGTACGGCACCAGCGAAAGCTTCCTCGAGCACTTCGGCCTCGACTCGATCAAGGATCTGCCGGGCCTCGCCGAATTGAAAGGCGCAGGCCTCCTCGATGCCAGCTTGCCGCCCGGGTTCACCATGCCCGAGCCCAGCGACGTCGCCGCCCTGATGCCCGACGAAATGCCGCTGGAGGAGACTGACGAAGACGACGCACAAGGCGCGCTTCGCTTCGATGAGGCAGCAGACCCGCTGGACCACGAAGCCGAGCCCGATGACGGCAGCGGCGACGCCGCAGCGCATGGCGGCGAAGGCGCCGCGACGGCCGAGCAGTCGCACAACGGTGATGCTGACACAGCGGGAATTGGCGCGGTGAGTGAGGACGGCGAGGACGGGCAAGAGCCCGCGCGGTGACGCTGACCGGCTCGCCTTCCTGTCGTGGCGGGGCCGGCCCGGCGTACGATACCAGCCGTCTGGGGCAAGCAAACCGCTGCGAAGCGCTTGCCGCAGCCGTCCGCGCGGGCGATAAGGCCCCTGGCATTCACGCCGGATCATCCCGATATCCAGGCTGTATTGCCGCGCGTGCCGGAAGGTGCGCCGCGAGCAAGGGCATATGTCGCTTGCACGGAAGGAATTCGTGGGGCGCGCTGTGGGTCGGCAGGTGCGCCGGGCGGCCCTGTTGGAACGAGGCTTGATGGACTGGAGCGTTAAGAGCTTGTTTGGGCGCCGCAGCGCGAGCGCAGACGCAACCGTGTCCGGCGTCGCCTCGGCTGGTCCTGCCGTCGGCCCTGGCCGTCGCGCCGCAGCCACGTTCGCAGCCCGCCTCACCTTCGAGAATATCGTGCGCCGCTACGACGATGGCGACGCTCTGCTGGGCGTCGACCTCGACATCGCCCCGGGCGAGGTGGTCTGCCTGCTGGGCCCATCCGGCTGCGGCAAGACCACGCTTCTGCGGATTGCGTCTGGCATCGAGCGCCCGACCAGCGGACGGGTCCTCATCAACGATCGCGAAGTCGCCGGTCCAAACCGTTTCGTGCCGCCCGAGGAACGCAGCGTCGGCCTGATGTTCCAGGATTTTGCGCTTTTTCCGCACCTGACGATCCTGCAGAACGTCGCATTCGGATTAAAGGCGCTGCCGCCAGAGCTTGCCCGCCGCGAGGCCATGAGCCTGCTCTCCCGTGTCGGCCTGGAAGGGTACGCGTCCGCCTATCCCCACATTCTCTCCGGCGGCCAGCAGCAGCGCGTGGCGCTGGCCCGTGCGATCGTTCCGCGCCCGTCCGTTGTCCTGATGGACGAGCCGTTCTCCGGTCTGGATGTGCAGTTGCGCGACAGCATGCAGGAAGAAACACTGGCACTTCTGCGCGAGACGCGCGCCACCTGCATGATCGTCACCCACCACCCCGAAGAGGCCATGCGCCTGGGCGATCGCATCGCCATCATGCGTGCGGGCCGGATCGTTCAATTGGGCCGCGCTGAAGATCTTTACCATCATCCAGCAGAGCTGTTCGTCGCCCGCCTGTTCTCCGAGATCAACGAGCTCGACGCCGTGGTGAAGAACGGTGCCGTCGAGATGCCGTTCGGCCGCGTCCCTGCCGACGGCTTCAAGGACGGCGAGCATGTCACGCTGGGCATTCGCGAGCGCGGCATCCGCCTGTTTCCGGCCGGAACCTGCGGACTTGCCGGCCGCGTCATGCACGTCAAGTTCTTGGGCGACGTCGGTCTTGTCGAGATCGGCGTGCACGGCTTCGACGAGCCGTTGCGCGCACGCACCCGCGCAGCCGTCGGAGAAGTCTGGTCGAAGGGCGCGGAGGTCAGTGTCGAGATTGATCCGGCACGGATCCTCGTGTTCCCGAAGCAGGCGTGCGAATCGAAGTAGTTTCAAACGGTTGCGGCAGCAACACAAGTGCGTGCGCTTGCTTGCCGCCCCTGGACCTTTCTGTAATAGTGCGGCCAGTCGAAGGAATTGACGCCGCAAAAGGCGAGGAGTCGAGCGTATGGGCGCGATGAGTATCTGGCACTGGATCATCCTGCTGTTGATCGTGGTGCTGCTGTTTGGCCGCGGAAAGATTTCCGAGGTCATGGGCGACGTTGCCAAAGGCATCAAGAGCTTCAAGAAGGGCATGGCCGACGACGATGATGTTGCCGACACCGGCGCATCCAAGACGATCGATCACAAGCCGTCCGTGGAAGCCTCGAAGTCGTCCGAGCAAACCAAGGCCGGTTGATCTCCAAAATGGTACATTGCGGCTCGCGCGACGTCGGTTGATCCGCACCGCGAGTTCGTGATGTGCCTTGACGCGGCACGACGCAGCGCGCCTTGAACGAGGGCGCGTGAACCGGCCGTCCATTCCAGCACAGCAAGTCGTGGCATGTTCGATATAGGTTGGAGCGAGCTGTTGGTCCTGGGCGTCATCGCCCTGATCTTCGTTGGCCCCAAGGAATTGCCCGGCCTGTTGCGCACCATCGGCCGCTATGCGGGCGTGTTGAAGCGTCAGGCGTCCGAATTCCGCTCGCATTTCGATCAGGCGCTGAAGGAAGCCGAACTCGATCAGTTGAAGAACGACCTGACCGGCTTCAAGAGCGAGATGGAAGGCGCAGCGCGCGACGCCATGCGGGCAGCCGAGAAGCAGGCGGAAAGCGCCGGGCGCGCCGTGCACGAGACCGAGACGAAGTCGGTGTCCAAGCCCTCCACGCCGGGCACGCCGATCGACGAGCCCGATCCTTTCGACGGCCCCGACATCACCGACGAGGATGGCCTGCCGATCGAGAAGACCGTCGAAAAGCCAGCGGTGAAGCCTGAAACTGCCGCCAAGCCTGCGAAGCCCGCCGATACGACGGGCAAAACCGCCGGCAGCGACGATAGCGCACCCTTGCCCGTCAAGAGTGGAGCCGCCCAGCCGTGACCGACACGTCTCACCGCGAAGGCCAGGACGACATCGACGCATCGAAGGCGCCGCTTCTCGATCACCTGATCGAGCTGCGCCAGCGGCTCATTTACTCGGTGGCGGCATTCTTCGTGATGTTCATCATGTGCTTTGCCGTGGCCAAGCACATCTACAACATCCTGCTGTGGCCGTTCGTCAGTGTCGTCGGCCCCGAACACGCAAAGACGATCTACACCCATCTGCTCGAGAAGTTCTTCGTCGACATCAAGGTGGCGCTGTTTGGTGCCGCCTTCCTGTCGTTCCCCGTCGTCGCCGTGCAGATCTACAAGTTCGTCGCCCCGGGCCTCTATAAGAACGAGCGCGCGGCTTTCCGGCCCTATCTGGTGGCCACGCCATTGCTTTTTTCTCTGGGTGCGGCGATCGTCTATTTCATCGCCATGCCGCTCCTGGTGCGGTTCTCCGTCGGCTTCGAGCAGGTTGGCGAAGCCGGGCAGGCCTCCATCGAATTGCTGCCCAAGGTCAGCGAATACCTGTCGCTGATCATGACCTTGATCTTCGGCTTCGGCATCTGCTTCCAGCTGCCGGTAATCTTGACGCTGCTCGCCCGCGCCGGTGTCGTGACCTCTGAAAGCCTGATTGCCGCCCGCCGCTACGCCATCGTCGGCATTTTCGCCGCCGCTGCCGTTCTGACCCCGCCCGACGCGATCTCCATGATCATCATGGGTACGCCGACCTGGCTGCTCTACGAGGCCTCGATCCTGGTCGTCAAACGCGTCGAGAAGCAGACCCCGAAGGCCGCGGATTAGGCCTGCGACACCCCAAATTGATCCCGCATCTGGACCGCTGAGGGCTCACGTCCTATGACGTCGGGCAGATTCGCGCGCATGAAGCCGCACCCGCCACTCGCGACTGAAGGGGGAGCCCCGTGTTCGATATCAAATGGATCCGTGACAACGCAGACGCCTTCGACAACGGCCTGAAGCGCCGTGGCCTGGAGCCGCTGTCAGCCAGGCTGATCGAGCTGGATGATGCCCGCCGCCGCCACCAGACCAGGCTGCAGGAGGCCCAGAGCCGCCGCAACGCCGCCTCCAAGGAGATCGGCAAGGCGATGGGCGCCAAGGATATGGCCACGGCCGACAAGCTGAAGGCGGAAGTGGCCGAGCTGAAGGAGTTCCTGCAGGGCGCCGAAGAAGAGGAGCGCCAGCTCGTCGCTGCCTTGAACGACGCGCTCTCGGTGATCCCCAACCTGCCGCTGCCCGACGTCGTCGACGGCAAGGACGAGACGGACAACAAGGAAGTCCGTCGCTGGGGTGAACCGAAAAAGTTCGACTTCGCGCCCAAGCAGCACTTTGAGCTGGGCGAGGCGCTGGGCCTGATGGACTTCGAGACGGCGGCCAAGGTGTCGGGCGCGCGCTTCGTGTTCCTCAAAGGCGCGCTGTCGCGCCTGGAGCGCGCCATCGCCTGCTTCATGATCGACCAGCATACAGGCCCCGCAGGCGAGAACGTCGGCGGCTACACCGAATACAACCCGCCGCTGCTGGTGAAGGATCATACGGCCTACGGCACCGGCAACCTGCCGAAGTTCGCCGAGGACCTGTTCCACACCGACAACGGCTTCTGGCTCATCCCCACGGCGGAAGTCTCACTCACCAACATCGTGCGCGAGGAAATCCTGGACGCCGACAAGCTGCCCATGCGCATGACCGCCTGGACGCCCTGCTTCCGCTCGGAAGCCGGAGCTGCAGGCAAGGACACGCGCGGCATGATCCGCCAGCACCAGTTCTCAAAGGTCGAACTCGTCTCCATCACCAGGCCGGAAGATTCGATTGCCGAGCACGAGCGCATGACGGCGTGTGCGCAAGGCATCCTCGAGAAGCTGGGCCTGCCGTATCGCACGATGATGCTGTGCACAGGGGACATGGGCTTTGCCTCGCAGCGCACCTACGACATCGAGGTCTGGCTGCCGGGGCAGGATACCTATCGCGAGATATCGTCGTGCTCGGTTTGCGGTGACTTCCAGGCGCGCCGCATGAACGCGCGCTATCGCGCAGGCGAAAAGGATGTGCGTTTCGTCCACACGCTTAATGGTTCGGGTCTCGCCGTCGGCCGCACACTCGTCGCCGTCATGGAAAATTATCAACAGGCCGACGGGTCCATTGTCATTCCCGATGCGTTGAAGCCGTATATGCACGGCATCGAGGTGATTAAGTGAGTGGTGAGTTGGGAATAGCGAATAGGGAATAGGGAAAAGCGACGCGGCATGCGCATCCTGGTCACCAACGACGACGGCATCAACGCTCCGGGCCTGAAGGTTCTGACCGACATCGCCCGCACGCTCACCGACGACGTGTGGGTGGTGGCGCCCGATACCAACCAGTCGGGTGCGTCGCATTCGTTGACGCTGCACGAGCCGCTGCGCTGCATGGAGGTGGCCGAGAAATCGTTCGCGGTGAGGGGCACGCCGACCGATT
>CAZDNY010000167.1:0-7108 GCA_964506885.1 uncultured Hyphomicrobiaceae bacterium
GCCTTCCGGCGCATGACCTACGATCCGCCCGCACAGCTCGACCGCTTCCTCGAGCTTGGCCGCCATGGCGACATGGACTGGATGCAGGCTCACCACGCGCGCCGGCGCGATCCCCAAGGCATATGGCCTGACGCTCGCAGCGTCGTCATGCTGGCCACGAGCTACGCGCCGTCGACCGACCCGCTCGAAGTTCTAGCGCACCCCCATCGCGCCGCGCTCTCCGTCTACGCGCGCGGCAAGGACTACCATGACATTGTCAAAGGCCGCCTCAAGCAGCTCGCACAGCGTATCGCGCGCGAAGCCGCAGCCGAGGTCAAGGTCTTCGTCGACACGGCACCACTCATGGAAAAACCGCTCGCCGCAGCCGCCGGGCTCGGCTGGCAGGGCAAGCACACCAACCTCGTCTCGACGACGCACGGCTCCTGGCTGTTCCTCGGAGCCATACTGACCAGCGTCGAGCTTAGCGCAGACACACCTCATGCCGACCGCTGCGGCACCTGCACGCGCTGCCTCGACGTCTGCCCGACACAAGCCTTCCCCGCGCCGTATCAGCTCGACGCCCGCCGCTGCATCGCCTACCTGACGATCGAACACCAGGGCCACATCCCACGCGCTTTCCGCGGGGCCATTGGCAACCGCGTATTCGGCTGCGATGATTGTCTCGCCGTCTGCCCCTGGAACAAGTTCGCCGCAGCCGCGAGGGAAACACGCTTCGCCGCCCGGGCCGAAACCGACAACCCGCCGCTGGTGGAGCTGCTCGCTCTCGATGACGCGGCCTTCCGAGACCGCTTTGCCGGCACGCCGATCAAGCGCACCGGTCGCAACCGCTTCTTGCGCAATGTCCTGATCGCCGCAGGCAACACGCGCGACCCTGCACTCGTCGACGAGATCGCCCCCCACTTGCACGACCCCTCTCCGCTTGTGCGCGCCATGGCCGTGTGGGCCCTGGCACAGACAGCATCCAGCGCGCGTTTTGAAGCGTATGCCGAACAGTTGGCCGAGCGCGAAACCGATGCCGCCGTGCGCGCGGAATGGCGCTGCGCTGCCACCCCGCCCGCCATTGGCCAGGACGAATAATGCGAGATGCGATGACACCACAAACGACGACCAAAGGAACTCTCTTCTGCTTCGGCCTGGGTTTCTCCGCGCGCCATCTGATCGCACGCCTCGATCCCGGCCAATGGACGATTGCCGGAACCGTGCGCGAAGCGGCATCGGCCGAGAGCTGGCGCGCGCGTGGCATTGAGGCCTTTGCCTTCGACGGCACCGCGCCCACGCCCGGCATCGACGTGGTGCTTTCCAACGCGACGCACGTGCTCGTTTCAGCGCCGCCCGGCCCCAACGGCGACCCCGTGCTCGGGCATTATCGTGATGCCCTCGCCGCCGCCCCCGCACTCGAATGGATCGGCTATCTCTCAACCGTCGGCGTCTATGGCGAGCATCACGGCGGCTGGGTCGACGAAACGACGCCGACCGCTCCGGTCTCCGCCCGTTCCAAGAACCGCCGCGCCGCCGAGCAGGCCTGGGAGGCTTTCGGACAGCAGACCGGAAAGCGCGTCGTCATTTTTCGCCTTGCGGGCATTTACGGCCCCGGCCGCAGCGCCATCGACAGTGTCCGCCAAGGCCGCGCACGGCGCATCATCAAGCCGGGTCAGCGGTTCAACCGCATCCACGTCACCGACATCGCCAATGCCGTAATGGCCTCGATGCACGGTCGCGGCAACGCGCCGATTTTGAACGTCACCGACGACTTGCCAGCACCACCTCAGGACGTCATTGCCTACGCCGCCGAACTGCTCCGCGTCGCGCCACCGCCCGAGGTCGCTTTCGACGAGGCCGATCTCTCACCGATGGCGCGCAGCTTCTATGGCGAGAACAAGCAGGTCCGCAATGACCTGATGAAGCGAGATCTCGGACTGACGCTCACCTTCCCGACCTATCGCGAGGGGCTGGCGGACATCGCCGCAAGCAAGAGCGCATAAGCCGAAGCCGTTCGCGCAAGCACCGAACATATTTGCGCATCACGTTGTTCCCCCTCGCGCTCCCGCTCGACTACTCCCCGAGTTGCATCGCCGCTCACCAAGCGCGGCACAACATCGCTCGCCATTTTGCAGAGGCGCCATTCAGGTTCCATTCAACCCCGCTCCGCTTTATTGCCCGAATTGTGGTCGAAAGTGATTGATCGCAAGCGCGCCATATTTCGCCGCGCGCTGCGATCCGCCAAGGGGTTGGAGGCACACGATGATGGCCGAGCGGGGTACGCGAACCAAGACGTTGCTAGCGATGCATGCGCGCTGGCGTTCATGCATGGCAACCGCCGTTGCGATCCTTTTGCTGAGCGCACCTGCCCCAGCCGTCCTTGCCGCGGACCAGACCGATCGCGCCCACGACATCGCCGACAAATTCTCGCGCGCGAGCGAAACGCCCAATGAGCGCACGCCACCACCATCTGCCAGCGATACGGATGCACAAGCGCGCGCAAATGCCGAGCGCGCCGACGCAGAACGCCGCGCAGCCGAACAACAGCGCGCCTACGAAGAAGAAATGCTGGCCCGTGCCCGCGCCGAGGCCGAAGCACGCTTGAAGGCCGACATGGCGCGCGAACAGGAATTGGCCCGCCAACGCGCGAAAGCCGAGGCAGACGCGCGCAAGGCGCAGGCAGAGGCCGTCGAAAAGCAGCGCGCCTTGGAGAAGGCTGAGGCCGAACAGCGCGCGCGCCAGGAAGAGGAAGCACGACGCGCAAGCGAAGCCGCGCGCCAGCGCGCCCAGGCCGAGCGCCTGGAAGCGGAGCGCGAGCGCGAAGCGCGCGAATTGGCCGAGCGCCTGCGCGCCGCGCGCCGCGCGCGCGAGGACGAGCGCGCCCGCAGCGCTGCGGAAGCCGAAGCCAATTCACAGGCGCAAGCCGCCGCACGCCTCGAGCGGGCCCGCCAGTCGCTGCGCCTGCGCAAGGAGCGTCTGGCAGGCAGGCTCGCAGCAATCAAGGCCGAGCGCGCCCGCCGCGAGTTCGCAACAACCCGCACCGCGCCTGTCGGCACGTCGAACGGCGTGTCGTCCATCACCACCGGCGCAACAGCGCCCGATGAGGCCGGATCAGCTCCGCTCGCAGCCAGCGACACCCACACCGCAACCCATACGATGCTGCCTCACCAAGCCACCGTGCTGCTGGTGATGACGCCCGGTAAGCGCGGAATCCGCCGCTGGAAAAAGACCGCCGATCCGATGCTGTGCGTTGAAGGCAGTTGTTACATCAGCCAAGGCGCCACCCTCCCCGCCCAGCGCGTTTCGCGTCGCAAGGGCTTTGGACCGGGCATTGCCCTTGGAAAACGTGCAGGCGCCTGCAACGATCAGCTTGCCTGCGTCTTCCGCGATGTCGATCTGGGAGCCAAGACCGCCTGGATGCAGCCAGTGGACCTGCGCGTCCTTCGCCATGACCGGCGTGAAGCACTCCGCATCACCGCCGACCCGACGTGCACCGTCACCGGCAAGCGCCTCACGTGCACCCGAACCATTGAGAGTGATGACTATCGCGCCTGGATCATTCCCGAACACATCGCGCGCGCGGCCGGCAAGGATGCTTTGAAGCAGGCTCTGCGTGACAACCTGCAGGCCGGACAGATCGCGCACTCGCCACGCCGGTGACGCGGTCTGAAACAATCCGCGACGCGAGTTTCTATCCGGCACCCGCTCGGCGCACGCCGGCACATCGGTCAGTATGGCCAATAGAGGCTGTTGGGCCAGGCCTCGCGATGATCCAGCGGCCCCCGCTTTCGGCGCGGCCTCGGTGACGCCTCGCGCGCCCGCTGCTCCGACGCGGAACCTTTACGCGCGGATTTGCTGCTGGCTGCCGATGCGCCCGCCCTCTCGGCACCGGTCCGTTCCTCCGCTTGCGCCGGAGCCGGTCCCGCCGGCGGCGACGGCTGCGGCGGCTCCACAGAAGCTGCACCAGCGTCGCTTGTCAGCACGGCAACGTCGAACCGTGGCGCGTCTGTCGCCGAGGGCCCATGACCATCCATCAGCACCACGACAGCACCAGCCCGGAGGCTCTGCGCCAGGGCCGCCGCCCGGCCGCGATCCATGAAGCGGACCCTTCGCAAGGCCTGTTCGGCTCGCGGCGCGACCACATGGGCAGCTTCGCGATCGTCATCCAGACCGAACGCCAGCCAGCGTGCCTCGCGTGCAGCGGTGCCCGGTGCCACAAGAACCGCGGCATGCAGGCCGAACGGCCGCGTAGGCTGCTCCACGGCGATCGGCAGCCTGTCCACAAGCCGCCCATCCTTCATCACGTAGGCGGACAAGTCCGCCCGCGACAGGATGATCGACGTCATCTCGCCCGGCACACCCATGATCGTCTCCGGCCCTGGCATCTCCGCGTCTGCGGCCTTCGACCCCGTGCCCCGGCGGAGCGAGGACGGTACAGGTACGCGTGTAGCCGCGCCCTGCACGCCCGCGCTGCCGGGCGAACCGGCTGTCGGCTCGGCGGGGTCTAAGGGCGCGGCAGCCGCCTTAGACGGCGCATCGACAGATTTGGGCACCGCGCGCGACGGCCCGGCCTGCGCGTCGAACTTGTCCAGTTGCGCGCGCAGCTCCGGTTGAGCAAAACGCGCAACGCGGTTGAGGCTGCCGGTTTCGAGTGGATCGATAAACGGTCCGGGCGCCGAAAAAAACTGCGGCCCCGAGCGTTCCCGCGCCACGATGACCGCAGCACCACGGTGGGTCGCCGCCATCAGCAGCTCGGCCAGCTCCCGCGGCAGCACCGCCTGGAAGTCGCCGCCCGCCAGACCGCCAGCGGCACCGGTAAACAGCTCCATACCGCGCCATACCAGTGGCCGGTTCGCGGTATCGTTCTCGATACGTCCCTCGATCTCGGAAACCAGCACGATACCCGAGGCGCTGCCGCCGCCCCCTATTTTGACGGTCGTGATACCGATTTCGACGCCGTTCCGGTAGACATGAGCCGAACCTTCTCCCGGCGACACGACGATCGTGACAGGTCCTTCGCGCGCGAGCGTCGGACTCCACACGAAACGCCCGGCCGAAAGGCCGGATTGGTTCTGGTAGCGCTCGGCATCAGCGCCGACAGCCGCAAACAGGCCGGCGAAGAGAGCCAGGGCAGCAAAAAGAAAGCCGAAAAGTGTGCGGCGGTTCTGCATTCGATGTCCAGGGAATCACACTCGCCTTCGAACGCGGCGAATCAATCGAGATTCCCAGAGTATACCGCGCCTGCAGCCACCTAGACGTGCAGGGCGGGCACGCACCCGCGCAAACGCACCAACCTCCACAGGAGAAATGCGCGCACCAAGCCGCCCCAGCCAAGAGCTTGGTTATTCAGGATGTTGTGCAAAGTATATCGCGCTGGTGCGGGCACCACCGCATCGCAGCATCGCGCCACTCGGAGGGTAATCGACCAACAGGCAAGCCGTCGCGTTCTCTTCGAAGCCGTCAGTGACTGTGTCAGCTACAGGCTTCACAAGGCCGCGACGCAATCGCGCGCCCGCCGACCTCTGAGCTGCTGCAAAGCGCGAGGCTCGCCCAGTCACGACGCAGCCACCAGATTGACGCACGTATGGACGCCAAAAGTGAGGGCGGGCGCCAGCGCCCCGCGCGTCGTCAGCGCCGGCGATTGCCGCCGGGACCGCCGCCACCACCGGGCGGCATAGGACCGCGTTGGTCCTTGTGACGGAAGTTGATCCGGCCCTTCGTCAGGTCGTAAGGCGTCATCTCGATGGTGACGCGGTCGCCGGCGAGGATGCGGATGCGGTTCTTCTTCATGCGTCCGGACGTATAGGCGATCACCTCGTGCCCATTGTCCAGTTTCACACGGCAGCGGGCGTCCGGCAGGACTTCGTCCACCACGCCCTCGAACTCGAGCATCTCTTCCTTTGCCATTTACACTCCTTGTCGTGCAGCCGCCGCCACCTCACTGGTAGCACAACGGGAGCAGCTGGCTGCTGCTCCCGTCGGTCTTCCTCTCGGGAAGACGCGTCGTGATTAAAGTCGGCCGATCAGATCGCGCGCAGATTGGTCGCAGCGATCTTACCGTTGCGGCCGCGCTCGGTCTCGAACGAAACCTTCTGGCCCTCGTTGAGCGTCGACATGCCGGCGCGCTCGACAGCCGAGATATGGACGAAGACGTCGCTGCCGCCCTCTTCCGGCTGGATGAACCCATAACCCTTTTGGCCGTTAAACCACTTCACAGTACCGTTCGCCATAGATGCCTCCAAGCAAGTGGCGTTTCCCTTGGGCGGAATTACCCTTGAGAATCAAATCGCGCGTTGGGGACTTCTAGTGACGGTAGTGCAGTGCAGACCGGGTAGAGTAGACCAAAGCGTGTTCGATGCCGCCTTATATGACGCTTATTGGGGGCAAAGGCAAGGCAAACCCCGTTCATATTCGGCATCCGAGCCCCCAACTCCGACCTGTTTCATAAGCCGGTTGCCGTTGACGTAAACCCGCCTGCACACCGGCGACTTGCGCACGCTCTTGCCTTCGAATTGGGGCACGCGACATGCCCGCTCGAGATCCAGATACACGCCAAGCTGGTATGCCAGCCGGACACCCTCACAGGGTTGCTGCCGACGCCCTCTCAAGGCAAACCCTCGATGGTCCGCGAGGGAAGCGGCTTTGCCGTGCCGTTAAGATGTTCCGCCAACGCCACGAGATCGTCGATGGCGCGCGCCGGCAGTGTCACGGGATGGGCATTCGGTGGCAGGTCTTCGCGCAACCGTCCCTTGCCCTCGATTGAGACGAACGCGGGATGCGGACGGCGGGCATAGAACGTCTTGAACCGCGTCCGCCAGTCCTTGAACGCCGTGACCAGAAGCCGGAATGACGGTGTCGAACCGATCCCCCCGAACTTGTTGTCATCAACGACATGGCAGCGCGAGCAATGCTCCTTGGCGAGGCGCCGCCCCTCCTCCAGGCTGCCGGCCGCAGTCGCCGAACCAACCGCCGCAGCAGAAAATAGCGCCAGCGCCGCTACACCCGTCAGCATGCCAAGTCGTTGCGGTGGCTGACTTGCCACTCGCCCCACAGCCGGGACGCGCCTATAGAAGCGCCGGACGAACCCGTCCGCTCGCGATCGATCATACCATCTGCCAGCGCGGTGCCC
>CAZDNY010000168.1:0-7101 GCA_964506885.1 uncultured Hyphomicrobiaceae bacterium
GCGATTTGATGCCCGCTCCCCCGTCGCGCTCATGGCCGCTGCGCGCCCGCACCCGCCGCCTGATCGCCACCAGCAGAAGACGTATCAGCCCCCCTCACGAGCGCATCCGCCGACGCCTGCATCAAGGCCGCCCGCTCGCGACCCAGGTCCTCGATGGCATCGGCGATGGCGGGCGTTCCACACAGCCACAACGGCATCGGCACATGCACATGCCGCCGCCGCGTCAGCAACGAGCGGAACGCGCGATGTCGCAGGTTGTCTGCCATGACGGTGCGGAACTGCGCAGGATCGTGCGCCAGCACCACCAGATCCGGCGGATGAGCGACGAGTGTCTCCAATGGCAGCCGTCCGGCTGGGCCCAGCGGCCGCACACCAGCGACGTTGCGAAACCCTGCAGCCTTCAAGGCGGCGTCCATCAGGCCGCCAGGCGCAGAGGTGAGGCTGTTGATCTGGTAAGCGAGCGCTGTTGGACGGTGTGTGCTGCGCGGCGCCGCGGCCTCGATACGCCGGTCGAACGCCGCAATCAGCTCCTCGCCGCGCGCCGCACCACCGACCGCTTCCGCCACGGTGCGGATCGCCCTGCGGATACCGTCGAGATCGCTCGCCATGTCGATCACCACGACACGCACACCGAGCCGCCGAAGCAGCGCCACCACCTCGGGCGTCGAATAGGCCGTCGTCAGAACCACGTCGGGCCGGAGCGCCAGAACCTCTTCGGCGCGACCGCGCAGCAGTCTGAGACCGTCGACGCGATCAGCCACCGCCGACAGCACCGGATCGGCAGCGAGCCGGCTCAAACCGGCAATGCGCTCGCGCTCGACCAGGTCGACGACCAGCTGATCGGTGCACAGGTTGATCGACACGATCCGCTGCGGCACGGGCGTCTCAACAGCGCGCGCGGGCAGGCCGTGCAACGTCGCTGTCGCAGCCATGCAGGCCGCAACAAATGCGATCGCCATCATCCGCCAGCCATAGGCATGCATCTCGTGTCGTGCGCCTTCTTCTACAAACTACTTCCACGGCGACGGCTCGAGAACCGGCGCCTCCAGCTTCAACCGTACGCCGGCATAGGCCGCGATCCCCGCCGTCTCATAGCCCAAAACCTCCTGATAGTCCTGGTCGAGCAGGTTTTCGACACGCCCGAACAGCTCCATCCCCGGCGCTACCTCGTAAGACCCCGCCAGCCGCACCAGCCAGTAGTCGTCGAGCGTCACGCGCCGTGAAAACGGCGGACCACTGAGAAACCCGAGGTCCTGCATGTCACCGTTGTAGATCGCCGCCAGATTGAGCCGCGCACGCTTGTCGCTCGACTGCCAGCCGATGTCGAAGCGGGCCAGATGCTCTGGACGCCGCAGCTCCTTCAGTCCCTGGTCGTCGCGCGCATCAAGCCATGTATAGGCCGCGCCGACGACAACGCCGGGAAGCACCTGATAGCGCCCGGCCACCTCGATGCCTTGCCGCCGGCTCTCGCCGGCAAGGTTGATCGACTGGATCAGCGGAAACGCAGAGAAGTCCTCTGTGATCTCGTTGGTGAGGTTCGCCTTGAAGTAGGTGACATCGACCACACCGCGACCGCCGGCCAAAGTCGTCTCGACACCGACGTCCCAGCCCTTGGAGCGTTCGGGTTGCAGATCCGGGTTGGGCGTATAGCGAAAGAACGTCCCGTAGAGTTCCGCAAAGCTCGGCAGCTTCGTGCCCGTTCCATAGCTCGCGTGCAGACGGAACGGCGTCGTTGGCACCTTGAACGATCCATCCCCCCGCCAGTCCGTCGTGTCGTCGAACATCTCGTTGTCGTCGCGCCTCAGGGACGCTCCGAGATTGAGCAGCCCGAAATATTCCCCGCGCACCTCCCCGACATAGCTCAGCCGGTCACGCTCGGCGTGGAAATTCGATGCGGTCGGCTGATCGAAGGTTTCTTCACGCCACTCCACGAGACCGGTCACGTAGTGGCGCACCGGTCCGCCCTCCTTCGGGCCGATCCGCACCGTTGTCTTGTAGCCGTAGGTCGTCGCTTCATCGATAAGCTGGCTCACCGTGAAGCTCTGGTCATTGAAGTCGCGTTTCGAGCGCGTCACGAACACCTGCTGCGTCCACGCGTCGTCGAAGAGCGACAGTTCTGCGTCGAGACGTCCGCTCCACATGTCGTTCTGAGAGACGAACGCGGCATCGACCGCGCGCTGGTAACCGGGAAGGTTGAAGCTGAAGTCGTCGTATTCCGTTTCGAGCTGGCTAGCGCGGAATGTCCCGCGAACCGTCAGGTTCTCGAATGGACGCACCCCCGCCTTCATCGACAACGTTCTAAGCGCGCTACCGTCCCGCTCGCGGCCCTCAGGCGCGATGTTGAAACCCTCGGTCTGCCGCGAGGACACCATGAATGCGCCCCATGCGGTGTCAGTTCCTCCCGACACCCCCGCACGCCCGCCGCGCGTCTCGAAAGATCCGGCCTCGCCCTCCACGACGACGCGCGCCGGCCCTTTGCCCGAATTTGTGATGATGTTGATGACGCCGCCCAACGCGCCCGAACCGTAAAGGCCGCTCTGCGGCCCGCGCAGCACCTCGATGCGAGCGATATCGTCTGTCGCCAGGTTGGCGAAATCATAAAAGCCGTCGATGCCCGAGTTGACCTCGACGCCATCGATCAGCACCAGCGTGTGATTGCTTTCAGCTCCGCGCAGGCGCACCACCGCGACGTTACCCGCCCCGCCCTGCTGCGAGACCGACACGCCAGGCAGGCTGCGCAGCGCATCGACCGCCGTGCGCGCCTGCTGCGCCTGGATCTGCTCACCGGTCACGACCGAAACCGCCGTGCCGAGGCTGTCGGCGCGCACGCCGCCTTCGACACCGGCATTGACGCCTGTATCAGCCGTCGGCTCGACCGCCACCTCTTGTTCTTCCACACCGTTCGCCGCCGCCGGTGTCGAAACTGGTGCCGCGGCGCTACCAGCAGCTCCGCTCTTCTTGGAAGCCGCTGTCTTCTTTCTTTTGGGCGTTGCCGCCGAAGCGCTGTCATCGGCCGCAGCAGTTGCTTTGGGCGCCGTCACCTTGGGCTTTGCCAGCGTTCCGCCCTCAACGATCACGGGCGGCAGCTCCACAGCCTGTGCCACGGCTGTCTGCGCATGCAGCTCGCCCGCCGACAGGCAAAGCGCCAGCACGCTTGCCGCGCACCACGACAGCGGCCCCGCACCGCACCTCGACACGTCTGGCAGGCCGGGAGGCCGGCCCCTCTCGAAAATGCACATAGCTCCCCCTTCGTTCGCGACCATGAAGGTGGAGAGCGCACCAACGGCGAATGCGCAAAAGCGCGTTCGCACCGCACGCGGGGATCGGCAACGACGCGCCGCCACACCCCCGGAGGGCATCAACCGAATGTCAGGAAAGCGTCCCCGAACCGCGGCTGACCAGATGATGCTCCCCACCGGTTGCACATCGGTCGCCACTACGGGTGGTCCGCTTCACCGCGCGCCCCGCGCAATGAATGGGCGACGTGTACCGGCAGGTCTCCTGGCTTGCGGCTCGAGCGCCCGGCTTCGGCCTTCCCATCACGTCCTGAAAAGAGCGCGAAAGTGGCATATGTGAAGCGAGCTCGCCGCATACAGTTGCGGGGGCAGCCCCGGCTCTGGACCCAATGCCGCCAAAACGCGACCTCGACGTCCGTCCCGGGTTCCCTTTTCATCGGCCCGGAGCGATAGTCCGGGCAGAAACCAGCACAGGCCGGACTTCACCCGAGAAACCCAGCCAAGTCAACTGCGCCCTTTGGTCCAGTGGATCGCCCGAGCCGGTCCTCCACACATGAACACCCAAAAGCGTACGTTTCGCCACCAAACTGCCAACCAGGAACGTGCCCAAAGGAATTGTCGTGCCGCTTCGCCTCATCGATCGAATCTCTGTCGCAGGAAGCGGCGTCAACGAGGACCGCGCCACGGCCACGCACGGCTACGCATGGGTGATCGACGGCGCCACCGATGTCATCGAGGAACCGCTGACGCGCGCCGCCAGCGATGCCGATTGGATCGCCGGCACGCTCGACGCGGCCTTGCGGGCCTTTGCCGCCATGCCGGCCTGTCCGTTCGCCGATCTGCCCGAACACCTGACCGCAACGGTCTCCGATGCATTCGCCGCCGACGCACGTCGTCAGCCCAAGGGTCGCGACGAGCATCCCTCCGCCGCCGGTCTGATCATCAAGTACGACGCTGGCGTTCTGTCCTACATGGCCGTCGCCGACTGCACGATGATCGTGGCCGAACCCGCAGACGACGACGTGCGCCGGGTGGGCGTGAGCGGCGAAGATGCCGGCGACCGCAAACTGAAAGATGCAGTGCGTGCCCATCAATATGACTTGGCGCAACAGGATACCGGTGCCGACACCGCGCCGGCCGATCCGCCTGAACTGCTCGACCGGATGCGCCCCGCACTGCAGGCCCTGCGCGCCCGCATGAACCGCGACGACGGTTACGGCGCCTTCTCGATCACGCCGATACCGGAGATCTTCATCCGCACCGGCTTCTTGGCACTTGACCCCGGCACGCACGCCCTGCTCGCCACCGACGGCTTCATGCGTCTCGTTGACGTCTTCGCGCGCTACGATGCCGCCCAGATCATGGATGCCGCAAAGACGCGCGGCCTGCCAGATTTGCTCGAAGAGTTGCGCGCCCTCGAGCGCGCCGACCTTGCCGGCAACACGCATCCCCGCGTCAAGGCGAGCGACGATGCATCCGCACTGTTGCTGGAGATCACGAACTGACGGCGCCGCACACCAATGCGCCCGTCCCGTTGCGCGATACTACTCCGTCGCTTCCTCGAGGATCGCCTGCAAGAGCGCATTGATCTCCTTGAGCGACTCTTGCGAACCGTTATCCCCGCGCATCGGCATTTCCTTGTAGCCGACCGTCACCTTGCCGCCATCACCGATGC
This sequence comes from uncultured Hyphomicrobiaceae bacterium, assembly GCA_964506885.1. GTDB lineage: Bacteria > Pseudomonadota > Alphaproteobacteria > Rhizobiales > Hyphomicrobiaceae > JAEUMD01. Next base: position 4,912 of record CAZDNY010000168.1, read on the forward strand.
GCTCGAACAGGAACATCATGTAGGGACACAGCCCCATGTTGAGTGGATCGGCATCCATCATCTTGCGCGACAGCCGCGACGAGCAGAACGTGAAGTACTCCGCATCGACGTAAAGATCACCCTTGGCCCCGACGTCCTTCGCAGTCCGCTTGAGCATGTCGCCGAGCTTGCCGTTGTAGTCGATCGTCAGACCCTGGTTGATGATCGCGTTCTGCAGATCGACCCGCACGTCCGCGTAGGCGCGTTCGATGGTCTTCGTGCGCAGCGGGTCGTCGCCACCCGCGGCAAGCGCGTTCCCGTCCCAGCCGACGCAACCGGCAATCAGTGCGAAAAGCGCAAGCGCCCCTGCCACAACGTCGCGGCAGCGGCACGGCCGCCACGTCCGCACGCGTGAACCAAACCCGCCCCCAACGCTCAAAAACCCGAATTGCGCCATGAAAGTTGTCCTCCCGGAACGCGCACTGACCTGTCGGCGCCGATGTCCAGCTCTCAACGGCCGGCTTGACGGAGGACTATTACATCACGGGTCCGATTTGCGCCACGCCCGGCGCCGCCGTGCCGCACGTGCCGGCGTTGTGCAATGCCACAATTCATTCCGCACCCAAGTTGCCGAAGACGGGCTCAAAAGCAAAACAGCAGTCCCGACAGCGCGGCCAGATCGAGAAACAGCGCATCCCCACGCACCGCGATGAGATAGAGCCCGCCGCCGAGGATAAGCGCCACCAGGAGCAACAGCGCCGTGCCGAATCCCGCCGGCGCGTGCATGATCTCCTCGCCGTGACGTGTCGTCGTGATCCTGCCGGTTCTATCGCTCAATCTGCACTCCCAGCCCCGCAGCCCGAGTCGCCGCGTTAACCATGGTTCACCGCGCTGTCGTTGTAATGGCCCAGACTACACACCCGTTCCCGCAACACCAAGACCGCAAACACGCAAGGCTTCAGGACGCCCGGCCCGACACCGGCAGCACCACCTGTTGTCGCGCCGAGCGCTCGCGGATGGGCCAGCTCAGCAGCGCTGCCGACAGGCCCAGGCCGATCGAGATCCACCACATCGCGTCATAGCTTTGCAGTTGGTCGAACAGGTAGCCGCCGAGCCAGGCGCCCAGGAACGCCCCCAGCTGATGTGAAAGGAAGACGAACCCATAAAGCATCGTCATCCAGCGCGCGCCGAAGAACACGCTGACGAGCCCGCTCGTGAGAGGCACAGTCGACAACCACAACACGCCCAGTACGGCACTCAGGACAATCACCGTGACGGGTGTGATCGGCAAGGCCAGAAAACCGAGGAACACCACCGCGCGTCCCACATAGATGAGCGCCAGTCCGTGCCGCTTGGGCAATTTCCGCCCCCATTCGCCGGCAAGATAGGTGCCCAGAAGGTTGCCCAGCCCGACCATCGTCAGCGCAGCGACCGCAACGCCCGGGGCGAGCCCCTTGTCGGCAACATAGGCCGGCAGGTGCGTGCCGTAGAAGACGACGTGGAACCCGCACACGAAGAAGCTGGCGTTGAGCAGCCAGAAACTCGGATGGGCAAATGCCTCACGCAGCGCCGCACCGAGGTTCTGCGGCGCCTCGTCATGGACTTGCGCAGGCTTGCCCCGCACCAATGCTGCCAGCGGCAGCAGCGCCGCAGCGGTAGCCGCCAGCACCAGCAGGCTGGCTTTCCAGCCGAGCCACGCCATCAACAGGTGTGTGTAGGGCATCGCCACCAGGATGCCGATACCCGCGCCCATGCCGATCATGGCGATCGCGCGTGTGCGCAGCTCGGGCGTCACGGCGCGAGCCACCGCACCGACCATGGCATTGACGCCGCAGCCGGCGACACCGAGCCCCAGAAGCACCCCGGACATGATGAGATGCACCTCATCGCGCGCGCCATACATCATCAACAGGCCGGCCGTCGTCGTGACCGCCCCGAACGCGGCAACACGTCCACTCCCGTAGCTGTCCGATACCGCCCCTGTGATCGGCGCGGCAACACCCCACACGATGTTGGCGATGGCGATCGCCAGGGCGAACACCTCGCGTCCCAGCACGAGTTCATCGCTGACGGGCTTCAGATAAAGCCCCATCACCTGCCTCAGCCCCATACCGATCGCGGTAATCGCAGCAGCCGCCAGAATGATCACCCAGGCCGGGCGCAGCGCCCGGCCCACGCGGACACCCGCCGTGGCCTCTTGGGATGCAGGTC
>CAZDNY010000169.1:0-7075 GCA_964506885.1 uncultured Hyphomicrobiaceae bacterium
CGCGGCCGGCCCGTCCCAGGGCTCCATCAAAGCGGCGTGGTACTCGTAGAATGCGCGGCGCTTGGCATCCATCAGGGGATTGCCGGCCCAGGCTTCGGGGATCAGCATCATCGCGGCATGCGACAGCGAATAGCCGCCCATGACGAGGAACTCGAGGGCGTTGTCGAAGCATGCGGTATCGGACTGGCCTTCGTAGGAGATCGGCCAGAGCTTCGAGATGTCGTCGCCGAACAGCGGCGTGGAGACGGACGCCTGACGCGCGGCCATCCAGTTGACGTTGCCGCGCAGCGTGTTGATCTCGCCGTTGTGAGCGACCATCCGGTAGGGGTGCGCGAGCTTCCACGAGGGGAAGGTGTTGGTGGAGAAGCGCTGGTGGACGAGCGCCATCGCCGAGGTGAAGCGCGGATCGGACAGGTCCCTGTAGTAGGCCTTCACCTGGTAGGACATGAACATGCCCTTGTAGACCAGCGTGCGCGTCGACAGGCTGACGCAATAATGGCCGATGTCGCGTCCCTTCGAGGCGGCCTGTACCGCATTGGAAACCATCTTGCGGACGAGATAGAGCTTGCGCTCGAATGCGTCCTGATCGCCTTCGAGGCTGCCGCGGCCGATGAAGACCTGGCGGTGCAGCGGCTCGGTGGCGATGACCATTTCCGAGAGCGAGCGGTTGTCGACGGGGACCGAGCGCCAGCCGAGCAGGTTCAAGCCCTGCTCCTTGATGATGCGGGTCCACACCTTCTCGCAGTAGGCGCGCAGGCGCTCGTCCTTGGGCATGAAGACGTGGCCGACGGCATAGTTGCCGGGTTCGGGCAGCGAGAAGCCCTGCACCTGACATTCCTGGGCCAGGAAGGTGTGCGGGATCTGCACCATGACGCCGGCGCCGTCGCCGGCCTTGGGGTCAGCACCGACAGCGCCACGGTGTTCCAGGTTTTCCAGGATCTGGAGCGCGTCCTCAACGATCTTGTGCGACTTGCGCCCCTTCATGTCGGCGATGAAGCCGACGCCGCAGGCATCGCGTTCGAGGGCGGGATCGAACAGGCCCTGGGCGCGCGGCAGTACCACGTCGGAATCCAGGATCGCGGCAGGGGTGCTGGTCGCTGTGTCGAGCTCTCTGCTGCTGGTCATTGTCGGTCCTTCGTATGGCGCCTTTCGGCGTCGTGTCATTTGTTCTTGAGGATTTTTTCGGTTTGCGCGGGCTGGATCATCGGGTCTTTGCCAGGGGCGCGCAAGTGATCTGGAACGTGTCGATCAAAGGGCTTCAGGCGCGGTGCGTTTTCGATCGCGTGCCGCGGTTGCCTGGCGCGTCGGGGCGCCTTGACGAGCGGTGGCGATCCGCACTGCTGCGCGCGCCCGAACGGCTGGCTTGGATGCAAACGCCGAGGCGCGACCCTGCCGGCGGGCGGGTCCCCAATCAACGTTCACGAGCGCCAGAACCTCAGACACGCGCTTTGCCTCCTTTGAACCGGTCTTGGGCTCAAGGCCTCAGACCGCGCAAAACCCGCCCTGGCCGGTCCTTCGACCGACATGGGTGGGGTGCGGATTATCTCGGCTATACCGGTGCCGTACCGGCCAGCAATAAGGTCAGCAATGCTGTCCTTTTGTCGCGAAGATGGCAGATTTCACGTTGCTGCACAAGGGCCAGATCGGACAAAACCGCGCACCACAGGTATGCCACGAATGGAGATCCCGCTGAGGGCTGCGGCCGGTGCTCATGCCAGCGGGAAAGCCGGGCGCCTGGCAATGGCTTGAAACAAAAAAGGGCGGATGCCGCAACGGCATCCGCCCAATGCATCACCGTCCGGGGGGGAGGGAGGTGACGCGCGCGGGTTTTCGTCGGGATCATTCGATCCCCCCGCGGACCGCCGGGCGAAAGGGGGGAACGCCCGGCGGGAACGTGGCTTACTCGCCAGCCTCGATCTGGCGCGGCGCTTCGACCGTGCCAATCGGGATGGTGCGCGGCTTCATCCGCTCGGGGATGTTGCGCTGAAGATCGATGTGGAGCAGGCCGTCCTTCAGGTCGGCGCCCTTGACCTCGACGTAATCGGCGAGCTGGAAGCGGCGCTCGAAGGAACGAGCGGCAATCCCGCGGTGCAGGAAATGACGCTCCTTGTCTTCGGCTGCCTTCTCGCCGCGCACGGTCAGGGACTGCTCCTTGACCTCGATCTTGATCTCGTTGTCGGTGAAGCCTGCGACCGCCATGGTGATACGGTAGTCGTTTTCATCGAGGCGCTCGATGTTGTAGGGCGGGTAGGCGCCCTCATCGACGCTGCCCATCGAGTCGAGCAACTGCGCAATGCGGTCGAAACCGATGGTGGAACGGTAGAGCGGGGCAAAATCGAAGTGTCGCATCACATATCCTCCTTGATTGAGCGACATGCGGATCGCCTGCCTGCCATTATTTCTAATGGCCATTGTGGCCAGACGGTTCTCATGGTCTGTGCCCCCTCGTCGCGAGGCTGGCACACCTGTTGATTTAGGTGGGGCGGGAGACGGTTCAAGGGGTGCGATGTGCGGCGCAGCAGCGCTTTTTCGCGTGCGTATCCCCGGCACGTCTAGGCATGGCGCGGCTGGGCGCAAGCTTCTGTTTGAGCATATCTTTTTCGAGCGTGACAGGGTGGCGGTTCATCTGGCGTTCATATGCAACCCGGCAGCTTTGTGGCGGGCAGGAGGCGGCCCTTTGGCGTCAACTTGCAAAGGGACTTTTCAGTCATGGTTTGTGTGAAGTACGCGCGCGCATGCAGGCGTCCCGCACTTGCAGCGCTCCTGGCCGGCGCGGGGCTGGCGTTCGGTGCCAGCCTTCCCGCCGCCGCCGCCGATCTCGATTACGAGGCGCCGCGCTACGGTTCGGTCAAGGATCACTACGGGGATCGTGAGCCTGAGTGGCGGCCGCGTCGCTCCGCGCGTCACGATTGCGTGCCGCGCGAGGTGGTGCGCGAGGAGTTGCGCGCTGATGGGTGGCGTGATTTTCGAGAGCCGCAGGCGCGCGGCGATGTCGTGGTGGTCGAGGCCCGGCGCAAGCGCTCGGGCCGGCCATTCGAACTGACAATCGACCGGTGCAGCGGCGATGTCGTCGCGGCGCGGCCACTGGCGCCGCCCCGGCGAGCCTATCTGCGGCCCTTCCACGATGACGACTGGCGCGCACACAGGCGCTGGCGTGAGCGCACAGATTGGCGCGCGCGCGACGACTGGCGCGAGGATCGCTGGGCGCATGGCCCGCGACGCTATCGCGACTCCTATTGAGGTCGCGTAGCTTCGCACGCCGGCTGGCGCGCCTACCCGAAGAGAGCACTCGGCGGCCTTGTCGCAATGGCGGGGGCCGCCGCTTGCCTTGTCGCGTCCTGCTGTCGGGGAGCGCCGGTCGATGTTATGATTCCATATGTCCAGGCGCCGCTCGCTTGAGCGGCAGACAATGGAATTCGGCATGGAATTGACCTCACTGGCGCGCAACCCGGTCCCCTCCGGCGCTATCGTCGGATCGTTCGCTGGTTATGACGGGGCGCCGCTCAGGTTCGCGCGGTGGGAGCCGACGCGCTCGCCGCGCCGTGGGACTGTCTGTGTGTTCCAGGGGCGGGCGGAGTTCATCGAGAAGTATTTCGAGACCATCGCCGACCTGAGGCGGCGCGGATTTGCCGTTGCGGCGCTCGACTGGCGCGGGCAGGGGCGTTCGTTGCGCGCGCTGCCTGACCGGAACAAGTCGCACATCGAGGACTTCGCCGAGTATGACAAGGATCTCGTCCGCTTCATGAAAGACGTAGTGCTGCCGGACTGTCCGCCGCCCTATATCGCGCTGGCGCATTCGATGGGCGGCAACATCCTGTTGCGGGCGGCGACGCAGCCGGGTTCGTGGTTCTCGCACATGGTGATGACGGCGCCGCTCATTCAGATTGCGGATGCGAAGCTCGGCATGCCGCAGGGGCTGGCGCTGAGGCTGTCGGAGCTGGTCGCGCTGTCGGGGCTGGGCACCGCCTATGTGCCGGGCGGCAACGCGACGCCTGCCGAGCTCGGCGCGTTCGAGAACAACCAGCTGACGTCTGATCCGGAACGCTGGGGGCGTACCAAGGCTGTACTGGAAGCCGCGCCCGATCTGGCGCTAGGGTCGCCGACCGTTGCCTGGCTGAAGTCAGCGATGCGCTCGTGCGCGATGCTCACCGCGCCGGATTTCGCCCAGAGTGTGAAGGTGCCGGTGCTGATGCTGGCGGCGGGCGAGGACACGATCGTCTCGACTCGGGCGATCGAGGAACTGGGCGTCAAGCTCAAGCTCGGCTCGCACCTGCTGCTGCCGGGCGCGCTGCACGAAATCCTGCAGGAGACCGACGCCATCCGCCAGCGCTTCTGGGCCGCGTTCGATGCCTATCTGGAAGGCGCGGTGGCGGCGGCTTGATGCTTCTTGCCCATGTTTTACACGCTGAACCGCTAACAAGCTCAACATGCGGGTTGGCGCTGTTCGCTGCGGCTGGCTGGCACCAGCCGGATCGCTCGAGCGTTTTGTTTTGCTCTGTTCGCACGCTCGCAGGCTCGCGTCTCGAGCGCGGGCTACCTTTTGTTGTTTGACGCTGCCGATTCACGTCGAAGCGTGAGCTTTGCTCTGACGCTTCGACGATCGGAGCGTCGGGCAGCAAGCCTCCATATTCGATCCTGGTTGTCATTGGCGGCGTTGGGCGCAATGTAGGGCGGGTCAAGCGAAGCGAAACCGCTGCACAAATCCGCCGGCCGCATTACCCACTATCGTCACCCCGCCGAAGGGCGGGTTCAACGCAAGTTGAAGCATATGGGACGAAGCTTCTCTTGCTCAATCCGCAGGGGCTTGCGTGGGTGCCGGCCTTCGCCGGCATGACGGTGGAGGGTTAGACCAAGGGTTCCCCCCAAAATGGCGGAATACGGTGTCTGGATTGCGCTGCGCTTCATCTCACCACCTATTCCGCCCTACCCCCGCAAAAACGCCAGCAGCTTCTCGTGCAGTTCAGGGTCGCCGGTGGCGAGGATGCGGCCGCCGTTGGTGGCGGGCTTGCCGTCCCATGTCGTCACGCGGCCGCCGGCGCGCTCGATGATGGGGATCAAGGCGACGATGTCGAAGCCCTTGAGGCCGGCCTCCATGACGATGTCGACGAAGCCGGCGGCAAGCAGCGCGTAGTTGTAGCAATCGCCGCCGTAGCGGGTCATGCGGGCGGCGTCCTTCACGCGCATGAAGGTTTTCAATTCCGATCCCCTGGCGAACAGGTCGGGGTGGGTGGTGGTGAGCGTGGCGTCGGCGATCGACGGGCAGGGGCGCGTCTTCAGGCGCTTGACGTTGCCGGCGACGTCGCGGGCGTAGGAGGCCTTCTTGTCCGACCAGAAGCGCTCGCCGGTGTAGGGCTGGTCCATCAGGCCGAGCAGGGGGGCGTCGCCGTCCATGAGGCCGATCAGCGTGCCCCACAGGGGCGAGCCCATGATGAAGGAGCGGGTGCCGTCGATGGGATCGACAACCCAGCGGAAACGCGCTGTCTCGTTGTGGTTGCCATGCTCCTCGCCGATCAGGCCGTGCTCGGGGAAGCGGGCGCGCAACGCCTTGGCGATGGCCTTCTCCGCGCCCTTGTCGGCAGCGGTGACGGGGTCGAAGCCGCCGTCGGTCTGTTTGTTGTCGACACTGATTCGCTTGCGGAAGTGGCGCAGAACCACCGGTGCGGCCTGGTCGGCAAGGGTGTGGGCGAAGTCGAGCAAAGTTTTGAAGTCGATGTTGTCGGAGGATGGCACAGCGGGTCGATCCTGGTTGCGGCAGCAAGGCTGGACGAAATCGGCTTTGTACTTCTATCTACTTACGTGATTTCCAGATGCGCATGACGCGAAACCGCGCGTGGCGCGCGGGCCGCTGTGGCTGTGTCGGGAATGCATCGGTTTATGTGTCACGCACGGAAATGGCCTTATTGGCAGATTGCGCACCGGTTCGAATAGACACATGCTGTGTTCGTGAGGCCGTTTTCACCAGCGGTTTCACTGCCCACATTGGGCGTTTCCTCCCTAGACTTGGGCCGTTCGTTCACCACGGGCGGCCTTTTTTTGTGCCTGACGGCCAGCGTCGCCGGACCGGCGGCGGGGCCGACTGGCGTGCGGGACCAGGCTGGAGGCTTCCAGCCAGGCTTGCTGGCTGTTCAAGGTGTTGGGGCGGTTTGACGCGGCAGCGGCGGCCGGCTCTGGTCCTTTGAAAGAAATCCCCCCTTAATCAGAAGGTTGTACTCTCTGAACTTGCAATATCGAGGTTGCCGGCGGGCCGGCGAGCTGCCCACCTGGGTTGATTCTGGTCTGCAAAAAATGCATTTGCACTTTGTGCGCCGCACCCTTAAATATTGCATTGCGACATCGATGAGTTCGCTCGTCTGTCGTAGCCCTCCTTGGGCGTTTCCTCCCTAGACTTGGGCCGTTCGGTTTCCGGACGGCCCCTTTTCTTTTGGGGCGCCGCCGGAGCGCGTGCCGCGCGATCTCTCGTTGCTGTCGATATATCAACGACTTAGCTGTGCTCACGCAAGCGTGACAAAAACCGGGCACAGGTGGCTCGCACGTCGCTTTTTTGTGCAATTGGAGGGGCTTGCCGGGCACTGAACTCTGCGAGGGCTGGCGCGTTGGCCTAAGGTGCTAGTTGAATCCTGCTGCATCGCAGCATAATTAACTCTCAGTTGGTGCCGGCGCTGCCGGCGCGAACCGCCCGATCCGGGTGTTTCCTCCCAGACTTCGGGGCCGTTCGATATCACGTCGAGCGGCCTTTTTTCTTGTCGGGCTATTCGGCGGCCGTACGGCGGGTCAGGCGCTCGGGCAGTTCGGCGAACATGGCCTCGACCAGGGCGGTGAGATCGGCGAGCAGGCGGGTAAAGCCTTCGGAGCGCTCCAGCGAGACTTCATCAAGGTAGAGGCCGCGGTTGATCTCGAGCTGCACGGCATGCCAGCCGCGAATGGGGCGGCCGTAGTGCTCGGTGATGTGGCCGCCGGCATATGGCCGGTTCATCTGCACGTCGTAACCCATGGCGGCCAGCTCATCGCGCAGGAAATGCGAGATGCGCGCGTCGCAGGAAGCGCCAAACCGGTCGCCGATCACGAAATCGGGGCG